>QNBS01000106.1 GCA_003644175.1 Planctomycetota bacterium
CTCACGGCGCACATCGATATATTTGCGACCTTAGCAGAATTGGCGGGGGCGAAGATCGGCGCCGATGTCAAGCTGGACGGGCGAAGCCTTGTGCCCTTATTGAAAGACGCCGATGCCGACTGGCCGGGGCGCTATGTCTTTGTGCATCGTGGGCGCTGGGCGAGGGGCAAGGCGAAGGAATCCAAGTACGGCGGTTGTGCGGTGCGGAACAGCAGGTTCCGGCTGGTCAATAACAAGGAGCTGTACGACATCAGGAATGATCCGGGCGAGACGACCAACGTAATCGACAAGCATCCGGAAGTGGTTGCGAAGATGCGCCGGGCTTATGATGCGTGGTGGGAGGAGGTATTGCCCTTGATGGTGAACGAAGATGCCGTCGGGCCGAAAGTGAATCCGTTCAAGGAACGCTACTGGAAGCAGTTCGGCGGCGGTCCCGGGGACCTGCCGGTCCATGAAGTGAAGGACGACGGCATCGCTCTCTAAGCCGCCTTGCTTATGCGGGGGTTGGGTCAGGTGCGAGGCGGTCCGGAGGGTCTGATCTTCTCCAGCAGAGTGTTGATTGTGAGCTGGGTCTTTAGTAGTGGCCTGTCCTGCAGGTGTTTGTTGAAGAGTCTGAGTTGTATGTCGATTGCTCCGAGCGCCCAGTCGATGTAGTGGGGCTTGTGGCTGGGCTGATGGTGGGCTTCGTCGAAGAGCCCCTTTTTTATCGTGTTGAGGAATCTGCTTCTTGTGCTTCGGCTTATTTCGGTTGGATTTGCGGACCATTCCTTTAGTTCTTCGTACTGCCTGCGGAATTTTGGCCTGGATGCGAGTTGGGCGGCGGTGAGGTAGTCGTCCGGGTTGCAGGCGATCTGGAGGCCTTTCAGGGCCATGATGAGCGGTTCGTAGTTTGCCCGCGGGTCGAGGCGGATGAACTTGTATTGCTGGATGTACTTGGCGGCGAACATGGCGGATTTTTCTCCGATCTCGTCTGCCCTCAAGCGTGCCCGTCGCTTGCTGATTCTGGAGAAGACGAGTTCTTCGCCCTGGCCGTGCCGTTTCATTTCGTCGTGCTGCATTCGGGATATCCAGAGCCTTCCCGTCGGCTTTTCCAGTGTGCCTCCGCCGAGTACGAGGAGGCATTTTACAAAGCTAAGGGGCAGTACCCTGCGCGTGGCCATTTTTGGGCGTCTTATCTGGAATGACAGATGAAGGCTGTGGGCGCGGACGGGGTAGAAGGCTGCGATCTGTTGTATCAACTGGTTGAGGACCCAGGGGTCGGCGGTGGATGGTTTCGATATTTCGCCTAAGATGTTCAGTCTGCCCGGCGCCAGTTCGAGAAATCCTCTTCTTCTCGGCCCGAACTCGCCGGTATGATCGTCGATATAGCCTCCGAGTTTCCAGCAGAGGACATCGAGTGCAAAATCGTGGAAGTATTTGAATCCGTCGAAAAGTGTGTCGCGCGCCTGGATGTCGCGTTGTACGGCCTTGGCGCCGAGATTGCTGAGTTCGAGCTCAGCTCCGAGTGGGATGAGTCCGTTTCGAGAGTTTGCGCGGACGCGTTCGATTTCGCTTTTGGCGACTCGTGAATCGAAGACGCTGTCGGCGGCGCTGACGGCGTATTTGACGTAGTCGATGAGATCGTATTTTCCGTCGGCGGGCATGGTTTCGAGACACTGCTGAAGTATCAGGTTGACGGCTGCTCTGCCGGCGTTTATCATACGCAGGGCAATGAGCAGGCTGATGGATCGCGTGAAGAATCTCTTTGAGGGTCCCAGGTGGTCGAGTTCGAATCGATATCGCGACTGGATGAGGGCCTCGAACTGGTTGAGGAGCACCTGCTTGACGACGAGTGCAAGATAGTTTTCGATCAAGGGAGCGGCTTCGGGATCATCGTAGAGGTGGCGGATACTGGGGACCGGCCTGTCGAGTTCGTGTTCGAGGTAGAAATCGCTGACGGCGTCGCTTCCGAGGTGGCTGATGACCAGGTCCCTCTCGGTGGTTCCGAGCAATTCTCTTCGGGCTCTTCTTTCGACGTCGGCGTCGAGCGATTTTTCTCCGGGCCGTGTGTGTTTCTCGAAGAATTCTTCGATTCTCTTTCGAAGCCACAGTTCGTGTATGAGATTGACGTGGAAACGGTCGCCGAAGCGTTTTCGCATGTCTTTGGGGCTGACGAGATAGGCCTGGGTCTCTATGAAGCCTGCGGCGGTGTTGACCCGTACGGTTTCCCTCTCATAGAGTCTGCCCTCGTAGCGGTCGATTTCGGCCATGGCGGCCGGTGGGACGTTGTAAACGACAAAGCCCTCGATTTTTGCCGTCCGATCCGGCACGGCATAGAAATACACGTTGTCGGGGCTGACGCGCCGGTAGCCCGACAGCAGAGCCAATTCGGCGAACAGGACCTTCGGGTCCGGATGCGACGGCTTGAGTGTGAAACTGCAGCCGCAGACAGACTGAAAGATGGAGGATGCTTTCAGGGAGCCGTATACGAACAGATTGACGTTTTTGTCCTGCATAGCTTTGATCGAGCCTGTCAGTGTACAATCCTGTTAACGTGTGCGTGGATACAGGTCAGGATTTCATAACAGATGGAGTCTGCGAGTTCGGCGAGTTTGTAGACTCCGCACGGCGAGTCGTGGCTGTTGTCGATGACGGTTACCATTTGCCCCAATGAGACATCGGGCACGTCGGTTACGTCTATGATGAGCTGGTCCATGCAGACGCGTCCGATTACGCCGACGAGCCGTTCGCCGAGTTTCATTACGGCCTTGTTCGAGAAGCACCTCCAGTACCCGTCGGCGTATCCTAAGGGTACGATGGCGGCGGTGGTATTGCGTGTGGGCGTAAAAGAGCATCCGTAGCTTACGGGGCAGCCGGCGCCGATGTGCTTTATTTGAACGATCGGCGCCTGTAGTTTCATCACCGGCTGAAGCGTTACAGGGGGATCGGTCATGGGTCGGGAATAGTATCCGTAGAGGGATATGCCGCAGCGGACCATGTCGAAGTGCGCCCGGGGCATCTTGATGGTCGCGGCGCTGTTTGCCGAATGAATGATGACATCGGTTCGATCCGGCAGGCCGGTGTCGGCAAGAAAGGCGTTGAATGTGTCGAGTTGGCGCCGGGCATAGGAAAGGTCTTCTTCGTCGGCGGTTGCAAAATGGGTATAGACGCCGGCCAGTCGCGTGTTGGGGCAGTCGTCAATACGTTTTATCAGTTCGACGGCACAATCGGGGTCAATGCCGCATCGGCCCATTCCCGACTCAACGTTCACGTGAATATCGAGGATATTGTCGCTTCCGTCCAGGAGACCGGCGACGTATTCATGGGCATGGAGGGTCGCCATGACGCAATGGAGGCGGTGGTTGACGCAGGCGAATATCCGGTCGGGGGGGCAGTGGGGTACGATGGGCTCGAGGATGAGGATGGACTGTCTGTCGATGAGGCCGACGACATGAAGCGCCTCGTAGAAGCTCGCCACGGCGAAGAAATCGACGTCGGCGTCTTTGAGTATGTTGACCACCTCGGTGATGCCGTGTCCGTAGGCGTTGGCTTTTATGACGGCGCAGAACTTCGTATGAGGAGCACAGAGGCTCTTGAGTGCGGCGAGGTTGCCGAGCAGAGCCTTTGAATAGATGTGGCTCTGCAGGTCGGGCCTTGTCAGTTGTTGTAAAGGATAGAGTTTCATTCTTTCGAATCAGCGAGTATTTGTCTTCGCAGTTTAAACAGTTCGGCAAAGGCGCGGGCGATGACGGCGATATTTGCTCCGGAGGATCGCCCCGCCCGCCTTGGATAGTGGCTCACCGGGCACTGAGCGATAGTGTAACCTTTTTTGCGTGCGCGGGCAAGGATTTCGGCGTCGATCAGGGCGCCGGCGCTCTTCATTTCGATGTCATCGAATATCCGCCTTTTGTAGAGCTTGAAGGCGCAGTCGACATCGCGCAGTTTCATGCCGAAGACGATTCCGACAAGTTTGCCCCAGCAGAATGCGTTGAATCTTCTTACGAGCCCTTCCCTGCGATTGCGACGATAGCAACTGACGATGTCGTATTGCCGCATCAGGGGCGGCAGGGCGGTCAGTTCGGCGATGTCGAACTGTGCGTCTCCGTCGGTGTAGAAGACCAGTTCCTTGACGGCGGCTCGAAAGCCGGATTGCAGAGCTGCGCCATAGCCTCGGTTTTTGTCGTGGTGAACGACCCTGACGGCCGGAATTTCATCGGCGAGTCTATCGGCTATTTGGCCGGTGTCGTCTGTGCTTCCGTCGTCGACGATGATGATTTCGTAATCCGTCGAGATCGCATCGAGCACGTCGATGGTTTTGGCGACGAGGGTTTCGATGGCGGCGGCTTCGTTGTGGCAGGGGAAGAATACGCTTATCGACGGGCGATAGTCGGAACTATTGCACTGATTGGGATGAGGCGATTCAACCATTGTGGGTTACCATCTCGATTTTTTCCCAATAATATCGCGTTCGATTGTGTATTCTCCGAATTCTCCGGCAAGACCGCCGTATTTTTTTCTATATTCGGGAGGCTGGTCTCTCCCGGAAAGATAATTGGCGGCGATCAAGGCGGCGACGAGTTTTTTGAGGTAGCCGCCTTGTTTGGCGTAAGTGTTTTTGTTTTTCATGAAGTCGTCCAGGAATTTCTTAATGCAGGCGTTTACCGGCGCCCTGAGGCGCGGATGCCTGCGGGCAACATCGTGAATGAGCAGTTGCATTGGTCCCTGGGAATTATCGATCTCGAACGCTTTTATGAGGTGGTCAAGACCCTGCCTTGCGACGTCGGGGTTCCGCAGGAGGAGGAGGTTTTTGGCAAAGGTAAGATTCCGCGAGAACTCGTTTGGATATTTGGCCTTTTTGTTAAGGATGTTGTCGAGGAGTTGTTTGCCCTGTGGAGTTTGGGAGTCGAACATCAAGAACTGGTAATTGTCCATGAAAGCGATTCGCCATTTGGACAGTCGCATGACGCTCATGGTGAAGTCGGTATTGATCTCGGTTACGGGCATCAGGATGATCCAGACGCCGTGGGCTTTCATTTGCTCGTCGATCCATTCGCCGATCTTGACAAAATCGGCGTGCAACAGGGGCTTGCCTCTGCCCCTGAGACGGTGGGCCTGGGCTGCAGGCGGTCCGCCGCTTTTTATGTCCTGCCAGAGTCGGAATGTTTTATGATCGTATGCCGCCTGGGCCCTGCCGTCCATAAAGAGCTTGAGCGGGATATGACCGGTTTCGGGGTCGGTTTTCTGTCCGAATGCAATCGCGCCTCCTTCTGTCCAGTGGTTGAACATTTTTCCACTGAGATCGTTTTCGCGGATAAACTGCATTACCTCGAATGGTTTCAGGTTTGAAGCGCTCATTCTCATGAAGACCGAGTCGCGAATATTATCGCTTGGCCATGGATCGAGATAGACGCGTTTGTATTTTGCTCCCCATGAGACGGTAAGAAAGATGGTTCCCGCGGCCATGAGCATCACAATAGATTTCCGGACGGAGCTCGGCATTGGCGGCAGATCAAGCCTTTCGGTCTTGTGGAACTGTATTCTTGCGGCGATCATTTGTATGGTCTGCTGGATGAACATTGCGACGACGGGGCTGGCCGCCAGTCCGGCCAACGGGATGAAACGCCGTGAGCTGACGGCCAGATAGACCGTAAAGGCGCAAATTGCGATGTAGGGCAGGTCGATGCGGGGCCACTGGAAGTCGCCTTCCGGAAGCACTGCGGCCTGTCTGGAACGGCGAGCGCTCTTGATTTTGGGCTTGAGGAAAAGAGACATGAGCCACAAGGTCAGCGCCGCCAGCATTATGACGAACATTACGCCAAACGTGGTGTCCTCGCCGACGGGGTTCTTGATCGCTTTGAACCAGTCAACGGAATGCCATTCGTTTACGCGTCGCCATGAGGCGGCGTGTTTGCTGATGCTGATCACGAAGGTGTGGGTTAGATTGGTCAGGTGGAACGGATTAAAGATGATCATTGCAATTAAGGCACAGAAGCCGGCTGCGATCATGTGAATCAATGCCTTGGGCTTTAGGCTGATGAATCTGCGTTTGGGCAGTGACAGAATAATTCCGAGGGCGCCGATTGCAAGAAAAACGAGGAAGAAAGATATCTGGGAATCGGCGACGAACCCCTTGAAGATTTTTCTTGTCGCCGGCATAAAGTTCAAAGGGATCGCAAGAAGATGTCTCATCAGGAGGGCGAGAAACACGACAAACGTTGTTATGATATGGCAGATGTAGAAAGCGGCGCTGCCGACGCTCTTGATTCTTGCCATAAGGAGGCCGGCGGCGATCAGCAGAATGATGAAATAGAACATGGCGTCGGCATAAAACGGGACCGACACAAACCGAGGGTCGAGGGCGCGGTGGATGGCGACGTAATTGTCGTGATGCATGAACTTATATGTCACGGCGTAAAGCGCCGGCCACGCCAGGGAGGCGTAGACGGCAATGGTCCATCTTCGGGGCAGATTGATCAGGATGTGGAAGCCGAGGAAAGGCGCAAAGACGATGAAGGCGTAGATGTATCCTCCGTGGACGTTGCACCAGAAGACGATGACCGGGACGATGAGCCAGATGTAGCGGTGGTCCCTGTGTGTCGCCATGAGGAGAATCAACAGGTAGAGGGGGACTATGGCGTTGGAGAAAACGGCCGGTCGGATATCGATGAAGGAACGTGCGACGAGGATGGCGAAACATGCCGCCGCCGCGGCTAACGGCGGGCTTACACCGAGCAGGCGTCCGATGTAGTATGTGCAGAAGACGGCAATAAACGTGACGGCGAATTTCCAGTAGACCAGGGCGTTGTAATCGGGATGATCTTTGGAGCCGAAAGCAGTAGCGAGTTTGTAGAAGATTACGTGAGTCAGCCAGTTTTGATTTATCCAGCCGGTGGGATGAATTTTTTTGATGACGGGATGGGTCCATTCGGGGAACTTGCCGAGTTGCTCATCGGTTGGGCCCGCCTTGTGGGAGTTGGCGCTGAAGGGCTCGACGGTGTCCACGCCGTGATTGACGAAATGTCTTCCGCAGGCCATGGCGACCCATGTGTCGCCGGCGGCGACCATGTGCGTGCAGGCATATGCGGCGAAGACAATCATAGCCGCCCAGAAGACGATCAGGGGGAAGGCTTTGGATACCTTTTTAGCCGCCCGGAAGACGATCCTCAAGAAGCTTTTGAAAGTGTCACGGTGCGACATAAAGCTGTTTCCTTGTTTTATTAACGTGTCGCATGAAATAGGGATTCTTCAGGCCGTCCGGTTCGACAAGGTCAATTGGTTCGATCAAATCAATCATGTTTCCTGCCGCTTCAACAGGGCTCCTGACGCCTTTTCTCAGGCGAGCCATTTTTTGATTCTGTCTGCTCCTTTTTCGATCTGTTCTGGTGAACATGCGAAGCTCAGTCGGACGTTGTTGGGACAGCCGAAGGGCTCGCCCGGTACGAGAGCGACATTTGCCTGCTCCAGGATCGCTTTTGCGAAATCCATGCTGCCGTTTATTGCCGTATTGCCTATAGTTCGACCATAATGAGCGGAAACATCAGGAAAAGCGTAGAAAGCACCCGTTGGTTCGGGGCATTTGATGCCGTCGATGGCGTTTAGCTGCTTAGCCATTATTTTGCCTCGTTTTTCGAATTCGACACGCATTTTCTCAACCGCCCCGGAATTGTCTTTCAGTGCCGCGACCGCGGCGAACTGGGCAAAGGTCACGGGGTTTTGCGTCATGTGCGACTGGAGC
>QNBS01000107.1 GCA_003644175.1 Planctomycetota bacterium
GGTTGACCGCATCCTGATCGGCGGCGCAATGGCGTACACATTCTTCAAGTCGCAGGGCAGGGTGGTGGGCAAGAGCCTCTGTGAGGATGATTTTCTGGACAAGGCCGCCGAACTGCTGGACCAGGCCGCGGAGATCGGTTGCCAGATTGTCCTGCCTGTTGATACGGTCATTGCAAAAGAGTTCAAGGCCAACGCCGAGAACAAGATAGCGACCGGCGATATTGACGAAGATTGGCAAGGGGTGGACATCGGGCCCGAATCGAGCAGGCTTTTTGCAGAGAATCTCGCCGACGCAAAGACCATAGTCTGGAACGGTCCTATGGGCGTGTTTGAACTCGAACCGTTTGACAAAGGAACCAGGGCCGTCGCCCAGGCGGTTGCCGATGCGACGAGCAGGGGCGCCCGCAGCGTTATCGGCGGCGGCGACAGCGCAAGTGCGATTGTGAACATGGGTCTGGAAGACAAGGTGAGCCACATCTCCACCGGCGGAGGCGCCAGCCTGGAATTTCTCGAAGGCAAGCAGTTCAAATGCCTTGCAATCCTCGACGAAAAATAGAAGCACAAAACTCTTTGATTGATTATGTCTGATTTGCGTTTACCAAAAGCGGGAACAATTGAGATTTCGCCATCGATCCTGAGCGCGGATTTTGCAAATCTGTGCGCCGAGATTGCCGAGACCGAATCGGCCGGCGTGAAGATAGTCCATCTCGATGTGATGGACGGTCATTTTGTCCCGAACATTACGATTGGACCTGTCGTTGTGGCCAAACTTCGCAAGTGCAGCAGGGCGGTGTTTGACACGCACCTGATGATCAGCGATCCGAAAAAATACGCCGAAGATTTTGTAAAGGCCGGTTCCGATCACATCACGTTTCATATCGAAGCAGTCGATGAGCCGGAGCGTCTGGTGGAGTATCTGCACCAGTTGGGCGTTACGGCGGGGGTTAGTCTGAACCCGGAAACGCCGGTCGAGGCGATAGCCGATGTCGCGCCGCTGTGCGATATGGTGCTGGTGATGACGGTTCATCCGGGCTTTGGCGGGCAGAAGTATATCGATTCGGCCGCCCAAAAATGCAGGCGCATCCGCGAGATTGTCGGGTGCGATGTACGGGTTGAAATAGACGGGGGGATCAATACTGAAACGATCAAAAGTGCGGTTTCTTACGGTGCGGACACGATTGTAGCGGGCCATGCGATTTTCTCGGCGGCTGACCGGGCGGGCGCCATTAACGCCCTGCGGGTTGCGGCGGGGTAATAATGCTGGTTCTTGCGGGGGATAATTTGTATAATACCGACAGGCGGCGATTCTGCCATGCCTGCAAAAAAGTAACATTTTAACCAAGTGTGTAAGAAACAGGAAACCGCCCGTTCGGCTACGCTCAGGGCAGGCTCTGCGGCGGAAGCTATCTTATACTGGATTCCCGCTTTCGCGGGAATGACAAGCGAGATTCCCGCTCCCTGCTTCGCGGGGACAAGCTTGGCGGGAATGACAAGCGAATCTCACACTTGGTTGAAGTGTTACCGGAAAAAGCGTTTATTGAGATTTTCTATGGAATCGAAATCCAAGTCATCCTGGGATGGGTATTCGCTGAAGCCCCGGCGGGAAATGCCGGAGGGTCTATGGTTGGGCTGTCCCGCCTGTGAGGGCATGCTGTTCAAGAAGACGGTCGAGGAGAATATCCACGTTTGCCCGGAATGCGGGCATCATTTCCGGATTGACGGACCGACGCGGATTCAGCAGCTTGTCGACGCCGGCTCGTTCGAGGAGATGGCGGCGGGTCTCATGTCGACGGACCCTCTGGGTTTTGTGAGCAACGGAGACAAATACTGCGATCGCATCACAGACACCGCCAGGAATCACGGCGCGTGTGAGGCGATTCTGGTGGGCAAGGCTTTTATCCGAGGCCGCGGCGTTATGTTGGCGGTGATGAATTTCAGCTTTCTGGGCGGGTCGATGGGCATGGTCGTCGGTGAGAAATTCTGTATGGCCGTTGACCGCGCGATAGAAGAATCGCTGCCGCTTGTGGTGGTCAGCGCTTCCGGCGGCGCGCGGATGCACGAAGGTGTGATATCGTTAGGCCAGATGGCCAAGACCAGCGCCGCCCTTGCCAAATTCGACGAGGCCGGCGGGCTTCACATAGCGGTGCTGACCGATCCGACCACAGGGGGGGTGTCGGCCAGTTTTGCGATGTTAGGAGATGTCATCATCGCCGAACCCGGCGCCCTTATAGGATTTGCAGGCCCGCGAACGATCCGTGAGACGATTAAGATTGAACTTCCCAAAGGTTTCCAGCGGTCGGAGTTTCTTCTCGATCACGGCTTCATCGATATGATCGTCCATCGCAAGGACCTCCGCAAAGAGATCGTCCGACTCATCGACTACTGCGGCAAATAACAACGGGACGAGCTGCGCCCTGCATTCTGCGAGTCGCCACGCAATTTTAGCGCACCCAACGCAGTTGGATGCGCGGCTGAATTGTGTCGGGACAAATTCTCAAATTCTCTCTTTCGCTGGAAGGGCGGTGGGCGTATAATCACGGATTATGTCCGGATTTTGGATATTTAGATGAGTTATTTTAGAGACAATATAGAGGCCCTTGCCGGTTATGTGCCGGGTTTTCAGCCGACAGGCGCCGATGTGGTGAAGCTCAACACCAATGAGAGTCCGTATGCACCCTCGCCGAAGGTGATCGAGGCGATCCGTAATACCGCCGGTGAGAAGCTGCGGCGGTATCCGCAGCCGTTGGGCGATGATTTTCGCAAGGCGGCGGGCGAAGTGTTGGGCTTTTCGCCGGATAATATAATGTGCGCCAACGGCGCCGACGATATGCTGACGATTGCGCTGCGGTCCTTTTGTGATGAGGGGCGGGGCCTGGCGTACCCTGTGCCGACGTATTCGCTGTATCCGGTGTTAGCCAGGATACAGAATTGTCCGGTTGTGGAAGTGGCTTTTGGCTCGGACTTTGATTTGCCGGATGGGCTTGCAGATGCGGGCGCGGCGCTTGTGATCGTGTGTAATCCCAACGCGCCGACCGGCACGTTTGTCGAACCGGACAAGCTGGGCGAATTGGCCGCCATGCTAAAGAGGCGGAGCGTTCTGCTGATCGATGAAGCATATGTTGATTATGCAAAGGCCAACTGCCTTGGGCTTGTGCGGGACCATGATAATGTGATTATCCTGCGTTCGATGAGCAAGGGTTATTCGCTGGCTGGTATGCGATTCGGATATGCCGTGGCGTGCGAGTCGCTGATTGCCGGCTTGACGAAGGTCAAGGATTCGTATAATGTCGACGCCGTGGCGATTGCGGCGGCAACGGCGGCGATCAGGGATGTGGACTATTTCCGGACCAATATTGGAAAGGTCAAGGCGCAAAGAACGGAATTGATCGAGGCCCTGAAGGATATGAGGTTCGTTGTGGCGGCGAGTGAGACGAATTTTATTTTAGCCGGATGCGCCGAATGCTGCGCCGAAGAAGTTCATGCCAAATTAGCGGATCGCCGAATATATGTCAGGTACTTCAATCTGCCGGGTCTGGATGACAAACTCCGGATTACCGTCGGGACGAAAGAACAAAATGACAAACTGGTTGCCGCGTTGAGAGAGATTATGCGGCGGTGAGGATCGAATCATGGAAGCAAGACAGGCAAAAGTCGAACGAAAGACCAAAGAGACTGATATTGTCGTCGAGATGGCTATAGACGGCCAGGGCAGCTACGATATCGATACTGGATCGGGCTTTCTCGATCATATGCTCAGCCACCTGGGCAAGCACAGCCGGATCGATCTCGTGGTCAAGGCCAAAGGCGACCTGGAGGTGGATGTTCATCACACCGTCGAAGATGTGGGGATTTGCCTGGGCAACTGCCTGGCCGATGCGCTGGGCGGCAAAAAGGGCATTGCACGATACGGCAACAGTTCGGTGCCGATGGAGGATTCGCTGGCGAATGTGGCGGTGGACCTTTCGGGCAGGGCCTTTTGCTCGTACAACGCGGATTTTCATACGGAGAAAATCGGCGATTTCGACGCCGAGTGCATCGAGGAATTCCTGCGCAGTTTCAGCAGCGCGGGCAAACTGAACCTGCACGTCAACGTGCCCTATGGGACCAACAGCCACCATATGGCCGAGGCGATATTCAAGGCGCTTGGGCAGGCGCTGGGCCAGGCGGTGAGGATCGTGTCTGAGGATATACCGAGCACCAAAGGGACGCTGTGAGTATCGAGGCGAATTACGAATATCGAACGGGGATCGGGACGGACATTCACCGGCTTGTCGGCAATCGGCAGCTTATGCTGGGTGGCGTGGAGATTGCGTATCCGCGGGGTCTGCTCGGCCACAGCGACGGCGATGTGTTGCTGCACGCGGTCATCGACGCGATCCTGGGCGCCATGTCGATGGGCGATATAGGGGCGATGTTTCCCGATAGCGACCCGCAATGGAAGGATGCCGACAGCAGCGACCTGCTGTTTGCTGTGAGTCGGCATGCCGCCGACAGGCAGTGGGAGATCGTGAATCTCGATATGATCGTTCACGCCGAAGAGCCGAGACTTCAGCCGCACAAGCAGCAGATGAAACGGACAATCGCCAGCGTGTTAGGGATTGATTTCAACAGTGTCAATGTCAAGGCCAAGACCAGCGAAGGCCTCGGCGACATCGGCGCCGCTCAGGCGATATCGGCCACGGCGATTGTGCTTTTGCGACGGCGATTAAAGAGAACACTGTAGTCTAAGAAAACGGGGTAGCGATGGGTCTGAGACTTCATAACACATTAGGCGGGAAAATCGAAGAGTTTACGCCGTTGCAAGAGGGGCGTGTGGGCGTGTATGTGTGCGGACCGACGGTGTACGGTCATGCGCATCTGGGTCATGCCAAAAGCTATGTGAGTTTCGATATTCTCGTGCGGTATCTTAGGTACTCAGGCTTTGCGGTTACGTATGTGCAGAACATCACCGACGTGGGCCATCTAACCGACGATGCCGACGAAGGCGAGGACAAGCTGGCAATCGCGGCGCGCAAAGAGCACAAGCATCCGATGGCGCTGGCGGAGTACTATACGGCAAGCTATTTTGAGGATATGGACAGGCTGTACTGTGTTCGGCCCGATATCAGCCCGCGTGCGACGGGGCATATACCCGAGCAGATTGCGTTAGTGAAAATGCTTGTGGAGAAGGGTTTTGCCTATGAGGTCAACGGCTCGGTGTATTTTGAGGTGGCCAAATTTCCTGGATACGGCAAGCTGTCGGGTCGAAGCGTCGATGAGATGCAGGCCGGCGCCCGCATGGAGGTGTCGGCGGAGAAGAAACACCCCGCGGATTTTGCACTGTGGAAGAAGGCCGAACCCAATCATATCATGCAGTGGCTCAGCCCGTGGGGCTGGGGCTATCCGGGCTGGCATCTGGAATGCTCGGTGATGAGCATGAAGTACCTGGGCGAGACGATAGATATCCACGGCGGGGGGATAGAGAACCAGTTTCCGCATCACGAATGCGAGATCGCCCAGTCCGAGGCGGCAAACGGCGTGCCGTTTGTGCGGTACTGGCTGCACAACAATATGGTCACCGTCAACGGCCGGAAAATGGGCAAGAGCCTGAACAACTTCATCAACCTCAAGGAACTCTTCAGCGGCGAGCACGATTTGCTCAGCCGCCCCTACGATCCGTTGGCGGTTCGACAGTTAATCCTCCAGAGCCATTACCGAAGCCCGATAGATTTCTCCGACGCCGCCCTCGCCGCCGCACAAAGCGGATACGACAAGATTACCGAATGTGTAAAAAAATTACGGAGAAGAATCCCTCAGCATCAGGGTTCGAAAATAGATCAGAATGTTCAACAAGAGCTTGATGGATATAAACAGAGATTTGAAGAAGCAATGGATAACGATCTGAATACATCTGTTGCTCTTTCTGTTATTTTTGAAATGGTGAAGTTTACTGGCCCACTTCTTGAGGATCAAGGCACAACCGGAGCAACACTTTCTGAAGTTGAAAGACTGTTTGTGCAGCTGGGTGGTGATGTTTTGGGCGTGGTTCAAAAGGAATATCCAGAGACTTATTCTGATGAGGGAGAAATCCTTAGTGATTTCCACATATTCGATAGAATACGAGATATTGCGCGAAAAAACAAAGCTTATGCTTTAGCAGATGCATTACGAGATTATCTTGCGGCATCAGGTATTATTTATAAAGACACACATGAGGGTGGACATTGGGAATTGGAAGAGTGGGGGAAGGGTAGATATGCATTCTTGCAGGAAAAGAATAGGGGTCATAAAGCTGATGAAGCGATGAAAAGAATACTCTTGGAAATTGAAAGACTATTTGAGCAAAAATGATTTTTCAAGAGTAGATTTGAGATATGAAATCTGAGATTTCAGATTTGAGATATGAGATTGGGCATTTGAGATTTTATTGGAAGGTTGGCAGTGAAGTATAAGCGTTTTGAGGAATTACCTGTCTGGAAAGATGCGGCGAAGATGGCGGCCGAGATGTTCAGATTCTCTGCACAGCCGGTCTTCAGAGGTAAAGGCGATCTTGCGAATCAACTGCAACGAGCGACGCTTTCAATCTCCAACAATATCGCCGAAGGTTTCGAGCGGGGCACAACGAAGGAGTTGATAACATTTTTGTATTATGCCAGAGGTTCCGCAGGCGAGGTGCGATCCATGCTGGCGGTGATGGAGTTGATGCCGGAGTTTGAGGCCATCCGCCCGCAGATACAAATATTCAAGAAGAGCGTCGAGTCCATAACAAGGCAGATTCGGGGGTGGGCTCAGTCGCTCCAGGACAGCAACATCAAGGGGCAGAGGTATTTGACGGAACAGAGCAGGGCAACGGAGGCGCAGGAGAAGTCGCAGCAGGCTTTTCTGGAAAAGCTTGAAAAGATGGCTAGGAAGAGTCGGGGATTATAGGGAGACCCACGCGTATGGGGCGCCCCGAATCTGAGATTTCAAATTTCAGATCTCAGATTTGAAATGTGTGGAAATGTTATGATTATTTTAGGTGTGGATCCCGGATTGCAGGTTTGCGGTTATGCGGTTGTTGAGGCCGAGGGGCAAGTTCAAAAGCTTCTGGAGGCAGGTGTCTTTCGGACCGACGGCGACGCGGATTTGGATGTGCGTCTGGATCAGATCGCCCAGGATACGGTGGTGCTGCTTTCCAGGTACGGTCCTGATGTTGTGGCGGTGGAGGATTTGTACTCGCATTATAAACATCCCCGGACGGCGATACTGATGGGTCATGCTCGCGGGGTGATTCTGCAAAGAAGCGCCGAATCGAAGGCGGTGGTAATGAGCTTTGCGGCGACTCGGATCAAGAAGTCGCTGACAGGCAACGGCCGGGCGTCGAAGGGACAGATGCAGCGGGCGATACAGTCAACCCTGGGATTGGCCCGGATTCCCGAACCGCCGGATGTCGCAGATGCGATTGCGGTGGCGCTTTGCTGCGCCAACGAGTGCGGACGAGACAACCCGACCGGCTAAGAACAAACATTGCCGTCATTACTGCCGTGAAACCGTGTATTTGCCTGAATTTTCGCGGTTTTTTCAGGGCGACGGCGGTCCTATAATACATATGATCCTGATATAGCCCGGCGTAATCATGGGGTATTGTCAGGAGGGGGCGCCCGCAATATTTCATAAATCACAGGAA
>QNBS01000108.1 GCA_003644175.1 Planctomycetota bacterium
GTTTAAGATCAGACGGTAAATATGCCGCAGGTTGTAGTTTGATTTGACAAGTTCCTTTTCCAGGTAAGCCAGGACCTTCGGATGAACTGCCGGATTGTCCGGTCGAATGTCGTCCGGCTCGTGGATGATTCCGCGGCCCAGCAGCCATGCCCAGATTCGATTTACGACAGCGCGGGCGAACCACGGATTGTCCGGCGTGATGAGCCATTCGGCAAAGACTTCTCGCGGGTCCTGTCGCGGCGAGATATCCACAGAGGCGCCATCCGGCAAGACGGCCTTGAAGGGCTCGGCCGGCGCCGGGTCCAGGTAAACGATTTCCTCTTTCCATTCGGCTGTGCCCTTGTACGCCAGGCGTGAGAAAAAAGCCGCCAGACCTGCGCGTCGCTTTTCGGGCCATTTTTCAATACGCACGCCCATGAACGTCAACGCCACCGCGCCTGCAATAGCCGACGGCTCATGGCCCTGTATCGCGCGATAGAAATTGACCTGCGGCGTGCGAAAGTTGCTGCCGCCGGCGGTCAACAGCTCGCGAGCAAATTGATCGTAAGGCATATTCTCTCTGACGGCATCGTGAATCCATCGGTGATAGGCCTGCACTGCGTTTGGCCAGAGGTTGATGGGGAACTCGGCCTTTACCCGCAGCAGATCGCACCACTTCAGCGCCCAGTAGTCGGCAAAGGCGTCCCGCTTCATCAACCTTTCGATCAACCCGGCGCGTTTGTCCGATGACTTGTCTTTCAGGAAAAGGTTGACCTCCTGAGGCTCGGGCAAGGCGCCGTTGATATCCAGATACACACGCCGGATGAAAACCGAGTCGGAACACAGATTCGCCGGCTTGATACCCCGCTTTTGCAATGTCGCAATCACCAGCTTGTCGATATCGTTGGCCGCTGCGTACGAGCCGGCCTTTTCAAATGGGCGCACAATCCCGGGTTCTGCGCCCTTGTCATTTTGGACGGCCGCAAAAACACTGGCGACAAATATGATTTGTATTGCCGGATTGACAAAAATGCGAAAACCCTGCCTCATGGTTCGACTCTGCTTTCTCTCTACAAGCCATATTGCTTCAACACCATGAAAAACGAACATGCCGGGCGATTCATTGCATATTAATCGATCTGGCTGTAATTATATCAGAAAGTGGAAGATTATCCAAAAAAACAGGCATGTTTCCTTAATCATACCCTATTGGTAGGGATTGTACCGCACCAAATCAGGCCCTGCAGCCAATACAGAGGGTGAAGCGTTGACAGCATCAGAGTCCAGGCTGTCGGGAAAAGAAACTGCTTGAATATGGGCAAGAGCCGACTTATAGTCTGGATATGGCGAACTGTAAATTTAGCTCTGGAGATTGCAAAATGAAAAGGTCATCCGGGCAAAAAGGATTGATGATCGTCTTGCTGCTGCCGGCGCTTACAAGCACACTATTCATCGGATGCGAGGGTGTCGAGAAGGGATTATTTCTCGGCGGCGAAGAACGCGCGGGGCAGAGACTTTTTGACTACCGCGAGATTGAGCTTGATAACGGATTGAAGGTGATTACCCTTGAGGATTTTTCCAGCCCTATCGTGGCGGCTCATGTCTGGTATCATGTGGGGTCCAGGAATGAGGATCCCGAGCGGCAGGGCTTTGCGCACATGTTCGAGCACATGATGTTCAAGGGCACCGACCGCGTGGCCGAGAAGGACCATTTCGCCTTTATCCAGCGTGTGGGCGGGACGAACAACGCCTATACCAGTTTCGATCAGACGGTCTATACTCAGACGCTGCCGGCCGATCAGTTGGCGCTGGCGCTTTGGCTGGAGGCCGAACGCATGACGTTTTTGAAGATCGATCAGGCCGGTTTCGACACGGAGCGTAAGGTCGTGGAAGAAGAGCTGCGAATGGGCGAAAACAGACCTTACGGCACACTGTTTAAGAAGGAATTCGCCGAGATATTCAAGAACTCCCCGTACCGGTGGACGCCGATCGGAAAGCTTGCCCATCTGCGGGCGGCGAGCGTCGCCGAACTTCGCGATTTCTGGAAGCGTTATTACGTGCCGAACAACGCAACCCTCATTATCGTAGGCGCCGTCAAACATGCCGAGGCCCAGGCGCTGGCAAAGCAGTACTTTGGCTGGATCCCGTCGGCGCCGGCGCCGGCACGGGTGGCGATTCGAGAGCCAAAAGTGTCCCGGAGTCGGACAGTTGTGATCGATGATGAAAATGCCCCTGCGCCGAAGGTGGACATTGCATGGCGGACGGTGCCGAGAGGCCATCCGGACGAGGCGCCGCTTGACTTGCTCAGTGAGATATTGGGCGGGGGCGACAGCAGCCGGTTATACCGCGAGATCGTCGCCGAGCGGCAGCTTGCCGTCAGTGCAGACGCGATAACGTTTAATCTCGAACATGACGGTATCTTCGGCGCCGATGCCGTTGGGCAGGCAGGCAAAGACAACGCCGATATCATTCTCGAAACGATCAGAAAACACATCAAACGGATACAGGCCGGCGGCGTAACAGCGAAGGAACTGGAAAAGGCCCGCAACCAGAGCCTCAAGTCCGTCGTAACGAGCAATCTGAGCGTCTCCAGCAAGGCAAGCATCCTGGGCAATGCGGCGGTCATCAAAGGCGATGTCTCGCGGGTTAACAGGGTGTTCGATGAGATTCGCGCGGTAACCGTTGCCGACATACAGCGCGTGGCGAAGAAGTACCTGACCGACGACGGGCAGATCGTTTTTATTATCAAGGAAAATGCCAAAGGCGCCCTGGCCGGGGAAAAGGACAAAGAAGACGCACCCGTCACCGCCGAACCGGAGTTGCAGGCGCCGCCTCCGGGCCGAACCGGCGTAACACGCCCGAAGGATTTTCCTGAAAAAGCGCCTTTTGCCGACCTGCAGGAATATGTAGTCCAGCCCCAATACTCCAGGTGCGTGCTTGATAACGGGCTAAAGGTGATTGTCGTGGAGAATCATGAAGTTCCGTTTATCAGCGTGAGTCTCGGGCTGACCAACGGCGCATGGACGGAACGAAAGCCGGCGACGGCGTCGATGACGCTGCAGATGCTCACAAAGGGAACCGCCCGGCATACCGAAGGCGAGTTGGCCGCCGAACTCGAACAGTATGCCATTTCACTGAGCGGTTCCGCCGGAATGGACACAAGCTCGGTCGATGCAGACTGCCTGAGCGAACATATAGACCGGGCGATGAGACTCCTTGGAGAAGTAGTGCTCGAACCGACATTCGACGCAGGCGAATTCGCCAGGCTCAAGAAGCAGGTGATCACCGGACTCGCCATCGAGCAGCAGACGCCCCGCTACCTTGCCGACAAGGAGTTCCGCAGGAGGATTTACGGCGGGCATCCGTACGCCAGAACCGTCAGCGGCGAGGTTGCGGACGTGGAAGCGTTGACTCCCGGCGATCTCAAGTTGTGGTGGAGCAAATTTGCGCGACCCGATCAGGCGACGCTGATCTTTGCCGGAGACATCGCACAGGACAAAGCGATTTCATTAGCGAAGAGGACGTTGGGAGGCTGGAAGACCGATCTGGTCGAGACGGGGATCGTATTGCCGGACTTCCCGCCGGCGAGGCCGACACAGATATATATTGTGGATCGGCCGGGCAGTATGCAAAGCGAGATTCGGATCGGGCAGTTGGGCATCACAAGGCGCCGGCAGCCGGATTACTTCATCAGCCGCATCGTGAGCCTCTATTTCGGCGGTTCGTTTAACAGCCGGCTCAACCGCGCCGTTCGCGTTGAGAGAGGGCTGACTTACGGCGCCGGCGGCGGATACTATCCCATGAATATGGCCGGTGTCTTTAGAATCGGGACGTTTACAAAGAATGAGTCCACGGCGGAGACCGTCAAGGTGATCTTTGAGGAGATCAAACGCCTGCGGACCGAGCCGCCGGAAGCCGACGTGCTCGCCGACACCAAGAGTTATTTTGCCGGCAGTTTCGCCCGGGACCGTGAGACGCCGCAGGCGGTCGCCGAAGACCTGTGGCTCGTCGAGTCTCAGAGACTCGGCGCAGACTATCTCGAAAGGCTGATGGCGGCAATTGCCGCCGCGACGGCGCAGCAGTCCGCCGACTTTGCACGCCGGACGCTCAATGCCGAAAAAATGGTCGTCGTCGTCGTGGGCGACGCCGAAAAAATCAAAGCCGACCTGGAAGCCATCGCACCGGTTACCGTCATAAAAGACAGTGCCGATTGACGGATGGCAAATGCGTGCCTTAACCATCCCTTTGCTCCGCTGCGCTGCGCAAAAGGCTGCCACCCATTTCCGGCTAAACTCAGACTTTTTTAAGCGTTCCACCCAATTTGCGTTGCTTTTGTGGGGATTTGTTTGCTTGACAGGTTTTTTTGGGGGGGGTACTATGTTCGGGTAATTTGGTTTATTGAGGTGCTTTGCGATGGATTGCCCGCTTTGTCGGAATGCTATGATTACCCTGGAGCTTGACGCCGTCGAGATCGATCACTGTCTGGAGTGCGGTGGAATATGGCTCGATGCAGGGGAGCTGGAGATGCTTCTTGGTGATTCGGAAAAGGCCTGCGCAGTGGTCGGGTCGTTTTCGGCGGCGGTGGGGTGCAGGGAGAAACTGCGGAAGTGCCCGATTTGCCTCAAGAAGATGGAGAAGGTTCTGGTGGGGCAGGGCGACAAACGCGTGCTGATCGACCGGTGTCGCAAGGCGGACGGACTGTGGTTTGACAGCGGCGAATTGGAGGATATATTTGCGGGGGCGGCGTTTGATGCCGAGCATAAGGTGCAGAAGCTTTTGAAAGATATGTTCGGGCATTGACTATTGTCTATTGGGAGCGTTGCTCAAATCCTAAATCCTAATATCTAAATCCTAAACAAATTCAAAATACTAATGACCAAAATCTAAAACTAATTGGAATCGCCTCCGGCGATGCTTGTTTTAGCAGATTCCTCACTTCGTTCGGAATGACAATGCTTCGGTGGGGATGACGATGGGGAATGCGAAAAAGGGGGCGTCTTTGAAGGGATTGGAAATGAGAAAGCTATTGTTATTGGTTTTGGTTGCGGCGGTTTTTATTAATGGATGTACTAAAAGAGTCCAGGAGGGGAAAGGCGCGATGAGCGTATCTAAGGGAAGTTTCGGTCGGATGAAGGACGGGCAGGCGGTTGATTTTTATGTTCTCAAAAATGCCAACGGGGCGATGGCGAAGATAATCAACTACGGAGCTATTGTTACGGAGCTTTGTATGCCCGACAAAAACGGTGAAATGGCCGATGTGGTTTGCGGGTTTGAGACGCTGGCCGAGTACGAGGCGGGGCACCCCCATTTCGGTGCTATTGTGGGGCGGTACGGCAATCGGATCGCCAAAGGAAAATTTACTCTTGAGGGTAAGGAGTACACATTAGCTACGAACAACGGTGAGAACCATCTGCACGGCGGGGATGTGGGGTTCGATAAGAAGGTGTGGGCCGCTGAGGCGGTCGAGACCGGCAACAGTGTGGGAGTGAAGCTTACGTATGTCAGTGTCGACGGCGAAGAAGGGTATCCGGGGACGCTGACATCGACTGTCGTCTATGAGTTGACCAATAATAATGAGTTGAAGATCGACTACAAGGCGACGACGGACAAGGCGACGGTGGTTAATCTGACGCATCACGGGTATTTTAACCTCGGCGGGCACGATTCGGGCGATATCCTGGATCATGTGATGATGATCGCGGCGGATCGGTATACGCCGGTGGATGATGGGCTGATTCCGACGGGTGAGCTTGCGCCGGTGGCGGAGACGGTGATGGATTTTACGAAGCCGACGGCGATCGGAGCGCGGATCAAGGATGTCGCAGGCGGCGGTTATGATCACAACTATGTCCTGAACAGCCAGGATGGGAGTATGGCGCTTGCGGCGCGGGTGAGCGAGCCTGAGACGGGTCGGGTGATGGAGGTCTATACGACCGAGCCGGGGATACAGTTTTATACGGGCAACTTCCTGGACGGGTCGAAGAAGGGCAAGGGCGCCGTGTATAACAAACATGCGGCGTTTTGCCTCGAGACGCAGCATTATCCGGATTCGCCGAACAAGCCGGAATTTCCGTCGGTGGTGTTGAAGCCGGGCGAGACGTATACGCATACGACGGTCTATAAGTTTACGGTGGAATAGGTGTCAAATGATTTTTTCGAGAAAGACGGCAACAGTTCGGCGGTTTGTGCGTCTTTAGTTTTCGGTCTGCAGGCTGTTGACGTGAATCGGCCATGTGGTATGATTTAGCCGCATGATAAGATTCGGCAAGAAAATTTGGACAACAGGAAACCTTTTAGGAGAATTGTTATGTGGCCTCTGATTATTGTTGGTGCGATTATTCTGTTTATTATCGTTTCGGTAATCGGGATATACAATGCGCTGGTTCGGCTGAAGAACCAGGTTGATAATGCGTGGTCTCAGATCGATGTTCAGCTTAAGCGGAGGCATGATCTGATCCCGAACCTGGTGGAGACGGCCAAGGGATATATGACGCACGAGCGGGAGACGTTCGAGAGCATTACCAAGGCCAGGAGCCAGGCGATGGGCGCCCAGGGCGCCGCCGAGGCGTCCAGGGCCGAGGGGATGCTCAGTGAAGCGCTTAGCAAGTTCATGCTGGTTGTTGAGAATTATCCGGAACTGAAGGCGAATGAGAATTTTCTTTCGCTGCAGGAGACGCTGACGAGCACGGAGAACAAAATTGCCTTTGCGCGGCAGGGATATAACGACCAGGTGCTGTTCTTCAATAACAAGATTCAGATGTTCCCGTCGAATCTGATCGCCAACTCGTTCAACTTCACCAGGCGTGATTTCTTCGAGATTGAAAATGCCGCGGAGCGAGAAGTGCCCAAGGTCAGCTTCTAACAATTTTCTATTGACTATTTTCTATTTACGATTGTGCCATGTGGGAACAGATACGGGTCAATAAGAGGAACTCGGTGATTTTGCTGAGTACTATGGCGCTTTGCCTGATAGCGTTGGGGGCTGTGTTGGGGCTGACCTTTGGCGGCGGCGGTGGAGGCGCCTTTTTCGGTGTGATTATCGCCACGATAATCTGGCTGGTGCTGATGGTGGTCAGCTTTTCGAGCGGCGACCAGATACTGTTGGCGTCGAGCAAGGCGAAACTTGTGACGCACGATGTGCATCCGCAGTTGTTCAATGTTGTCGAGGAGATGAAGATCGCCGCGAACCTCCCTAAGATGCCGAAGATTTACATCATTAACGATCCGTCGCCGAATGCCTTTGCGACGGGGCGGAGCCCTGAGAGGGCGTCTGTGGCGGTTACGGCGGGGCTTCTGGCCAGGCTCAACCGGGATGAGCTGCAGGGAGTGATCGCACACGAGATAAGTCATATTGTCCACCGCGACATCTTGTTTGTCACGCTGGCAGGCGTGATGTTGGGCAGTATCGTTTTGATGAGTCAGGTTTTTCTGCGGGGTATGTTCTACAGCTCAATGGGTTCGAGTCGGCGATATTCTTCGAGATCGTCGAACCAGGGCGGCGGGCAGATCGTGTTTCTGGTTATTGCGTTGGTGGCGGCGATTTTGGCGCCGATATTTGTGCAGA
>QNBS01000109.1 GCA_003644175.1 Planctomycetota bacterium
AGCACTAAATACTAAAATTCAAATGTTCAAACGGCTTCTGTCGCGTCAAATTGAGGTTTTTGATTTTGGTCATTAGGATTTTGGATTTGTTTAGGATTTCGATATTCGGATTTCGGATTTGAGTAACGCTTCCTAAAGACTAACGACTAAATAAGGACTATACTGTGAAACAGTGGCGTTTTGAGATTTGCAACCGCAGCGGGTTTGACGATGTTGGCGGGCAAGGTGTTCTTGAAGATATCAAAGAACTCGGTATCAAGTCGGTCGAATCGGTCTGCTCGGCGAGAGTTTACCTGATCGAAGCCGATTTTGACCGGGATTTTGCCATGCGGGTCGTTGAGGAACTGCTCACGGATGCGGTTTGCGACGAGTATTTCATCGGAAGGAGCGATGCGCCCGCCGGTCCCATGCAGGCAACGATTGTTGAGGTTCACCTCAAGAGCGGCGTGACCGATCCTGTCGCCGACTCTGTCGCTATGGCGATTGCCGACATGGGTGGAAAGGCCGAATCAGTCCGAACGGCCAGGAAATATATCCTGTTGGGCACGATATCGCAAAGCCAGGCCGAGACAATTGCCCGGAGGGTGCTCGCCAACGACTGCATCGAGGATGTTATTTACGGCACGGATGCAGAACCGCCGAGTCCGCACACCAGGCCGTATGAATTGAACATCGGCCGGATTCCAATCGCCGGACTGGACGACGCCGGGCTGGTAAAACTCAGTAAACGTCGCGACCTGTTTCTCGATCTGCGCGAGATGCGGACGATCCGGGATTATTACAGCGAATCGGGCCGCGACGCAACCGATATTGAGCTTGAGACATTGGCCCAGACCTGGAGCGAGCACTGCGTACATAAGACGCTGACCAGCAGTATCGACCTGGATTTTGACGGGCGGCAGATACATTTCGACAATCTGCTCAAGGAAACGGTCTTCAAGGCGACCAAAGACCTGAACAAGGACTGGTGCATCTCGGTCTTTGCCGACAACGCAGGCGTGGTGGCCTTTGACGACGAAGACGCTATCTGCTTCAAGGTCGAGACGCACAACCATCCGTCGGCGCTGGACCCTTACGGCGGCGCCGCTACCGGTATCGGCGGCGTGCTGAGGGACCCGATGGGCACGGGCATGGGGGCCAAACCCATTGCCAATACCGACATCTTCTGCTTCGGCAATCCGGATATAAAGCTCGATGACGTTCCCAAAGGGGTGCTGCATCCGCGGCGTATTATGAAAGGCGTCGTCGCCGGCGTCAGGGATTACGGCAACAGGATGGGCGTCCCAACGGTCAACGGCGCCGTCTGTTTCGATGACCGGTACATGGCGAATCCCCTTGTTTTCTGCGGCAACATCGGCATCCTTCCCAACGACAAGTGTTTCAAACACGCCCAAAGCGGCAATCTGGTCATGGTTGTGGGCGGCAGGACCGGCAGGGACGGGATCCACGGGGCGACATTTTCCAGCGGCCGGATGACACACGAACATGAGGACATTTTCTCGCACGCCGTGCAGATCGGCAACCCGATCGTCGAAAAGAAGATGCTCGATACGCTCCTTGCCGCTCGCGACGCCGGTCTGTATGAAGCGATCACCGACTGCGGGGCGGGAGGGCTCAGCAGCGCTGTCGGCGAGATGGGCGAAAAGCTCGGCGCCGAAGTCGATCTCGAGAAAGTTCCGCTCAAGTACGCAGGCCTAAACTACACCGAGATATGGATCAGCGAGGCCCAGGAGCGAATGGTCATCGCCGTCAAGGAGGAGAATCTCCAGGCGATCTCCGATCTTTTTGCCGCAGAGGACGTGGAGGCGACGGTCATCGGACGATTCACAGACGACAGGAAACTCACGTTAAGATACGACGGCGTTGTCGTCGGACAACTCGACATGGAATTCCTGCATGAAGGCATCTGCAAATATTCTCGCAAGGCGGTGTGGAATACGCCGAAAACAACCGAGCCGGCGCTTCCTGCAAAAGACGATTACAACGCCGACCTGCTGGCGATTCTTTCTTCTTACAATGTCGCCGGCAAGGAATGGATCATTCGCCAGTACGACCATGAAGTGCAGGGCGGAAGTGTGATCAAGCCGCTGACCGGAGTTAATAATGACGGGCCCGGCGACGCGGCGGTAATCCGCCCGAAACTGGACTCCGACAGGGGCATCGCCATAAGCTGCGGCATGAATCCGCTGTATGGCGATATCGATCCTTACCTGATGGCGCTTTCGGGTATCGATGAGGCGGTGCGCAACATCGTCTCGGTCGGCGCAAGATCCGACAGGATCGCGCTTCTGGACAACTTCTGCTGGGGCGACTGCCGAAAACCTGAAACGTTAGGATCGCTGGTCCGGGCGGCGCAGGGGTGCTTTGACGGAGCGATGGGCTTTGAGGCGCCCTTTATATCGGGCAAGGACTCGCTCAATAACGAGTTTCTTTGCGACGACGGGACAACGATTGCGATACCGGCGACATTGCTCATCAGCGCCTTCAGTATTGTCGACGACGTCAACACATGCATAACCATGGACGCCAAAGAGCCGGGCAACCTGATCTTCGTGGTGGGTCTTACGCTCAATGAGTTAGGCGGCTCGCACTATTACAGGATTCACGGCGCCGGCGGCGTCAACGTTCCCACGGTGGATATTGAAACAGCCGCCGAGACCGCTCGGCGAATCCACCTGGCTATTGAGCGGGGCCTGATCGTCAGCTGCCATGACTGTTCGGAAGGCGGGCTGGCGGTTGCTCTGGCGGAGATGGCTTTTGCCGGCGGCCTGGGCATAGAGGCCGACCTGCGGGGCCTGCCATGCAGCGATGATTGCACCGGCGCAGAGCGCCGGCTGTTCAGTGAATCCAACTCGCGCTACGTCGTCGAGGTCGAACCGGCCTGTTACGACGCTTTTGCAAGACTGATGCTCAACCTGCCGTTCGGCCAGGTCGGCCGGGTTGTGAGTCGGCAGAGACTTGCAATCACAACTCGCCGGAAAAAAACCGTCGTCGATATCGACCTCGACCGACTCAAGGAAGCGTGGCAAAAACCATTAATGTTAAGTTAGGGGCACGGTCCCACTGCGTCGGGATGTCCGTACAATTATCAGATTTGATATTCTTGCCGAAGCGTTATTGATGTTAAGTTAAAAGTGCAGAGAGAGCATATGGAACAGGTCAAGGCCATAGTATTGCGAGCCGCCGGCGTCAACTGCGATGTGGAAACAGCGTATGCGCTGCAATGTGCCGGCGCTCAGGCGAAGCGAGTGCATATTAACAGGATGATCGAGAATCCGAATATGCTCGACGCCTGCCGGATACTGGTGTTGCCCGGCGGATTCAGTTACGGCGATGACGTCGCCGCGGGAAGAATTTTAGCCAATCAGATAGTCCACCACCTCGCCGACGCGCTGCGCAAGTTCGTCGACGACGGCAAACTCGTATTGGGCATCTGCAACGGCTTTCAGGTGCTCGTCAAGGCCCGGATACTTCCCGGCTTTGACGGCGGCGCCGAGAAACCGACGGATCAGCCCGTCAGCATTACCAATAACGACAGCGGCAAGTTCGAGGACAGATGGGTCTACCTGGAGCCTGCAACCAGCCGATGCGTCTTCATCGAGGCAGGCCGGCGGATTTACCTGCCCGTCGCTCATGCCGAGGGAAAAGTGGTAACCCGTGATGAGGCGATTCTTGAAAAACTCGACGCCGGAGAACATATCGCCTTCAGATATGTCGACTCAGAAGGATGCGAGGGACCATTCCCCGTAAATCCCAACGGTTCGATTGACTCGATCGCCGGTCTGACGGATTCCACCGGCCGTGTGTTAGGCCTCATGCCGCATCCGGAACGTTTTGTCCACCCGACGCAGCACCCGCATTGGACACGACTGAAAGACCAAAACGCCCCCGACGGCATGACCATCTTCACAAACGCCGTCAATTTCGTACGACGGAACTTTTAGGACGGATATTTCATAAACCGGTGAAGCCGGAGCGTGGAAGCATTGCGCCATATTCGTAAGTGCTTATTGTATAAGGGCTTACCCTGATGCACAAGTCTTTCCTTTCGATTATTATGAAATATCCGGCTCAGGTCGGGATGGTTTTTTTCGTGAATCGGGGAAAAAGCATTTGACCGATGCGGGGGCATTGTATATAGTAATCGATTCTCAAATTTGAACTGTATTGACGCCATGTATGCTCAAGAAAGATAAACTATGCCTAAGCAGAAGACACATAAGGGCTTATCAAAGCGCATGAAGGTGACGGGTTCCGGCAAGGTCAGACGTATGCGGAGCTGTGGAAGTCATCTCATGAGCACCAAGAACGCCAAACGCCGGCGACGGATCGGGAGTTCCGCCATTCTGGGCGGGGCGCTCGGCAAAACCGCCAAGGGCCTGCTTGGCAAGTAAAACACATCGATACCCGCTTCCCGGCTCGAATCAGCTGCCGCAGCGGGGTAAATGGTCAATTCGAAGAAAGGAAAGCTGATATGCCGAGAGTAAGAAAAGGCCCCGCAAGGCGCCGGGCGAAAAAGCGGATTCTCAAGGCGGTCAAGGTCTACCGGGGGCAGACAAGCAGCCAGTACCGCATGGCGAAAGAGGCCCGTATCCGGGCGGATGTCAACGCGCGGGTCGGTCGCAAACACAAGAAGAGAGACTACCGGGGGCTGTGGATTATTCGCATCAGCGCCGCCTGCCGCCGGCGCGATATCCGCTACAGTCAGTTCATCAACGGCTGCAAGAAGGCGCAGATCGAGCTGAATCGCAAGATGCTCAGCGAGATTGCGATTGACGACCCTGCGGCTTTCGATACGATTGTTGAAAAGGCCAGAGCGGCCCTTTGACATTTTCCTTTGCGAGGGCGCCCATGCTGCAAGAATTCGAAAAGATCGGCTCAGAGGCCCTGGAGGTGCTCAAGGGAGCCGACAGCAGCGCCAGGCTCGAGGAGTTCAGGATCGCATTCCTGGGCGGCAAGGGCAAAATCACGCAGATGCTGCGCGGGATCGGTAAATTACCCGCCGAGCAGCGACGCGAGGGAGGCCGGCTCGCCAATAAGATCAAGACCGAGGTAACGGCGGTTTATGATGCGCTTAGGGAAAAGCTGGCGGAAGCCGACGCCAACGCCGGCGCCGGCGCCGGCGCCAAGCCCCTTGTCGATGTTACGCTGCCGGCTGCGAAGGTGCGATTCGGCAGGAGTCATATCATCAGCCAGACGATAAGCGAGCTGCTCGAGATATTCGGGCGAATGGGGTTCGGCATCGCTTACGGGCCGGAGGCGGAGGATGAGTGGCACAACTTCGTCGCCTTGAATATCGGGCCGGAACACCCGGCGCGCGACCCTCGGGACAATTTCGATATCGACGACACCACCCTGCTGCGGAGCCAGACCTCGACGATTCAGATCAGGGTGATGGAGACGACCAAACCGCCGATTCGCGTGGTTGCGCCGGGCCGGGTGTATCGCCCCGACACCGTCGATGCGACGCACATGTTCATGTTCCACCAGCTCGAGGCCCTGGTCGTCGATGAGGGCGTGAGCATGGTCGACCTCAAGAGCAGCGTCAACCAGTTTATCCACGCCTTCTTCGGGCCGGATACGAAGTGGCGGTTTCGGCCGAGCTTCTTCCCGTTCACCGAGCCGAGCTGCGAGGTGGATATTCTCTGGGTCGATAAGAAAGGCAGCGAGGACTGGATGGAGGTCGGCGGCTGCGGAATGGTCGATCCGAACGTCTTCGACGCCGTCGGAATCGACAGCGAAAAATACACCGGCTGGGCGTTCGGCTTCGGCATCGAGAGGCTCGCCATGAAAAAATACGGAATAACCGACATCCGCCTCCTGTTTGAAAACGACCTCCGATTCCTAAGCCAGTTTTAGCGGCTCTAACAAAACATGATTTATCATTTCGAGTCCTGGCGAGCCGGGGACTTGTCGGGGTCATCCCCGTCCCGATGTCATTCCCGCGAAAGCGGGAATCCAGAACGAATAATCTGGATTCGGCGATAAGATTACGGTTTTGTTGTTGCATTGGGTGTCAACGATGGCGGTATTTTGTCAGAGTATCAGGAAACCCTTGCTGTGCACTTCTTAAGAAAGGTAGCACAATGATGCGTTTAGCGATTCGAATGGCGATTGTTCTGTTGGTCTGCCTGACGGCTTACTGTCGAACGCCGCGTCAGATGGAAAACCTCAACCGTGGGATTGTGGCCGTTAAGCAGGCCGGCGGGGTGGTTTATGTCGGCTGGCGGCTGTTTGGGACCGATCCCGAAGGGCTTGCCTTCAACCTGTACCGCGTTGCCGGCGGTGGGAGGCCGGTTAAGGTCAATGAGGAACCTATCGCAGGGGCGACGAACTTTGTGGATCGCGGCGCCGATGTCGGTCAGGTGCTTCAGTATTTTGTTCGGCCTGTGTTGGGGGGTAAGGAACTGGACGGCTCCAAGCCGGTGCGCGCCTGGGATAAGAATTACCTCGAAATTCCGATCAAGCCGATCCCCGGATACCTGCCCGGCGATGCCTCGATCGCCGATCTGGACGGCGACGGTGAATACGAGATCGTTTTGCACCAGACCTCCGGCGGCAAGGACAACTCATTTGCCGGCATTACCGGGACTCCGGTCTTTGACGCCTATAAGATGGACGGCACGCATATGTGGCGCATCAACCTCGGCGTCAATATCCGCGAAGGCGAGCACTATACGCAGTTTATGGTCTATGACCTTGACGGCGACGGCGCCGCCGAGATGGCCTGCAAGACCGCCGACGGCACAATGGACGGGACAGGCAAGGTCATCGGCGATAAGAGCAAGGACTGGCGCATACACAAAGAAGGCGACCCGACCCACGGGCGTATCCTCGACGGGCCTGAGTATTTCACCATCTTCGACGGCCGGACCGGCAAGGCCTTGAAGACGGTGGACTACATACCAAATCGCCGGCCGATTGACGGCTGGGGCGGCATTGGCGGAAATGGCCGCAACGACAGCCACGGCAACCGCTGCGACCGCTTTTTAGCGTGTGTTGCCTATCTGGACGGCGTGCGCCCGAGCGTTGTGATGTGTCGCGGCGTGTACGGCCGAACAGTGATGGCCGCATGGGACTGGCGCGACGGCAAGCTCACCAGCCGCTGGGTATTCGACTCCGGCATCAGCTATCCGCCCTTCGATGACGCCTCGCCCTATTCGGGCATGGGCGGCCATTCGCTGTCGGTGGCTGACGTAGATGACGACGGAAAAGACGAGATCGTTTACCATGCGATGGTTGTCGATGATAATGGCAAGGGACTCTATTCCACCCGGTGGCGACACGGCGATTCTATGCACATCAGCGACATGTACCCCGACCGGCCCGGTCTGGAAGTCTTTACTATCCATGAAAACGAGGACGACACCCCCCGCTTCCGGAGCCCCGGCGCCGCGATGCGCGATGCGCGCACCGGTAAGCCAATCTGGAAACACAGTCCGGGCATCGACGTCGGCGGCGGAATGGCGGCGGACATCGACCCG
>QNBS01000110.1 GCA_003644175.1 Planctomycetota bacterium
CGACAAAAGGCGGATGGAAACCAGGGTGTTCACGCTGTACTACATATCCGCCGAAGAAGCCAAGAACCTTATCACGCCTGTTGTCAGCGAGGCCGGAAGTATTGAAGCCACCCAGGCCCCGGAGGTCGGCATATCTTCCGGTGATGATCTTTCCGTGCAGGAGGGCGGCAATTCCATGTCGCTCCATGATGCAATCGTGATGAAAGATTATCCCGAGAATATTACCGAAGCGGAAACTTTGATTAAGCAACTGGATGTCAAACCTTTGCAGGTGCTTATCGAGGCGACTATCCTGGCCGCAACTTTGACCGAAGGTCTGGAACTCGGCGTCGACCTCAACTTCGCCGGTGGTGTCGCTATTGAGGGAACCAGCGACTCGGGCGGCACGCAGGACAGCGTGCTTGGCGGAGTTCTGGAGGGTTCAGAAACGGCGGGATTAACACCTATAGGGCAGGTCGCAAACTGGGGTTCTTCAGGTTCGCCAATAGAAGTTGCGGGCTTTGCAGCTGCCGGCGGCAACGGTCTCAGGCTTGGCGTCAGGGCCGGCGATATATCGGCGTTTATCAGTGCCCTGGAGACCGTCACCGATGTTACCATCCTCGCCAATCCCAAGATCCTTGCCCTGAACAAGCAGGTAGGAACTGTGTTTATCGGGCAGAATCTCGGCTATCGCAGCAGCACTACCGTTTCAGGCAGCGGTGTCGCGTCGAGTGGTGAAGTCAAGTTCCTCAAGTCGGGTACGAAACTTTCATTTAGACCTTACATCAGCAGCGACGGCAACATTCGTATGGATATCTATCCAAAGGACAGTTCCGCCACGAAAGATACCGACGGCGTTCCCACTGAAACGACAGCCGAATTGACCTCGAATATCATGGTCAAAGACGGCGAGACAATTGTAATAGGAGGCCTGTTCAGAGACTCCGTAACGTCCTCCAAGTCCCAGGTCCCCTTGTTGGGAGACATCCCTGTCTTAGGCGAATTGTTCAAGGGCACTGACGATTCGTCGGTTCGTCAGGAAGTGATAATTCTGCTTACGCCTCACATCATAGAGAATACTGCGGAACTTGACGGCGACGCGAGAGCGGCCGACGTTGAGCGAAAAAGGCTTGGCGCCCGAAAGGGTCTCCACTGGGCCGGTGTGGGTCGGCTTTCGGAAGACAGCTACACAAAGGCGGTCGGCCTCTACTCCGCCGGCGATAGCACCGGCGCTCTGCGGGAACTCAACTGGACGCTGAATCTGCGGCCAACGTACCTTGAGGCCCTGCGATTGAGAGAACGCATTGTCCGCGAAACTTCCGGTCAGGACGCAGAGGTCATTGAGCGTATTATGCTCGGTGCAATCGAACGTGAAGAATCGCAAAACTGGATCAGGCAATAGATCGGTAACTTAAATGCTCCGGGCGGTCCTTTGCGGCCGTCCGGAGCATAGATAAAACGCAAATACTGTTAGGATGCAGTGGGGTCTGAATTATGGACAAATGCAGAAGAATCCTGGTAGTTATGACAGGTTTGGCTGTCCTGGCGATGTGCCAGGGATGCAGCTCTTACGCCGATAAGAAGCTGGCTGCGAAAATGAAATGGGAGAAGGTCTCTGCGGAGGCGAAAGTCAGGGCTGCAAAGGATCTCTTTGAAAACGGCAGATATGAAGAAGCGCGTACAACCGTACAGGAATGCCTCGCTTCCGATCCGGAGCTTGCCGAAGGCCACCTCCTCATGGGAAAGCTGCATTACCTTGACGGGAGGATCGCTGCGGCTCGAAGTTCCATGAATACCGCTATCGAGTACGACGAAGACCTTGACCAGGCGTGGTACTGGCTTGGCGAAATTGCTCAGCACAACAAACAGCCCGACACGGCGTTGGAATGTTACGACAAGGCGATTCGCCTCAAACCGGTCAACACCGACTATATCATCGCCGTCGTCCGGACTTACGCCGCGCAGGGCAGATATGACGAGGCGCTTGGCCTGCTCGAAGAGAAAATGGCGTTGCTGGGCGGCGATGTCCGGCTGAAAATCGCCGCCGGCGACATATTACAGAAGCTCGGAAAGACGGATCAGGCAATCTCGGCCTATAACGGGGCGTTTTTGCTCGAACCCGACAACATGGCCGTTGCCGAAGCCTTGGCCTATTGCTACATCACCGACGAGCAGTGGACCGAGGCTATCCGAATATTTGAGAAGATCAGCGCGTCGGTTGACGGTGAAAAGAAGACGGCCTGCCTGCAGATGTTGGCCTTGTGCTGCATGAACGCCGGCGAATACGGCAGGGCGGTCGGCTACTACGACAAGCTCAGTGTAAGCCGGCGCGACAACGAAGAGGTCTGGCTGCAGATGGCCCGCGCCGCACTCGGCGCCGGCGCCGCCAAACGAGCCGCCGCCTGCGCCACACGGGCGCTGTCATTGAGGCCCGGCTGGGCCGACGCGATCGCCGTCCGGGGCTGCGCGCAGTATCTCGAAAGCGATTATGACGCCGCGATTAAGACATTCAGTCGAATCACCGCGAGCCGGAAGATGGGCGGATTTGCCTGGCTGATGTCGGGCAGATGCTATCAACAGCTCGGCCGCAAGGACCTGGCCGACATTGCTTACGCCAAAGCCGGCAGGCTCAATCCCGAAAGCAGGCTTGTGGGTCTGCTTACGAAGAAATAGCAGTACGGAAACAGACGCATAAGAGACAGGGAACAGGAACGTGCGTACATATAAATACGTTGTATCGGCAATAACGGCAATGATTGCCTGCAGTGTAACCGCATCCGGCTTTTGCGTCGCTGTCGGTGCGCAGGCGTTCGCAATTGCCGGCGCCGCCGTCGCCTTGCTGTCAACGGCGGCCCTTGCATTCTGCCTCTTTTGGACGCACCGCTCGCTGCGGGCCATGAACAACAGCCTGAAGTCCGAAGCGCCCGCCGGCGTTACGGTGCGCCCATACTCGATCCTGAAACCCCTGGAGAATTCGTTTAATCGTTTTATCGAGGAAAAAAGCGACCAGGTCGCCCAGATCGAAAAGGACAACAGCCGGACGGCGCTGCAGCTCCAGTTGCTGGCCGGACAGAAAAAGAACATTGAAGCCATCATACACAGTATCCGCGACAGCGTGATCGTCACCGACGAGTTTGACCGGATTGTTCTGGCAAACGCCGCGGCGGAAAAGCTGTTTGAATTCAAATTCTGCGCAGAGGACCCTTCGCCTGTCGATGAACTGATCGACCATGACGAGTTTGTCAAATTCCTCATACGCAGCAGACGAGGGCGGGCAGGGCATGTCCGGCACGAACTGACATTGCCGCACCCGAGGCAACCCAGGACTTTCGATGCGATTATGTCGTGCATAAAAGACGAAAGAGGCCTTGTTTCAGGCGTCGTGGCCGTTCTGCACGACATCACGCGGGAAAAAGAAATCTCGCAGATGAAAAATGATTTTGTAAGCCACGTCTCGCATGAGTTGAAAACACCGCTTGCCGCCATCAACGCTTACGCCGAGATGCTTGTCGACGGCGAAGCGCAGGATGTCGAAACCGCCAATCAGTTCTGTTCCATCATCCAGACACAGGCCCAGAGGCTCAACCGCCTCATCGACGACATCCTGAATATCTCACGAATCGAGTCGGGCCTGATAAAAATCGACAAACAACCGCTGAGCCTGGCCATTGTTCTGAACGACGCCGCCGAGATGATCGGCAGTTACGCCGCGGAGAAAAACATCACGCTGAACGCCCGGTCGCCCATCATACACGACCAGACGATGGCCGACAAGGACATGATCACACAGGTCATTATCAATCTGCTCAGCAACGCCGTGAAGTATACGCCTTCCGGCGGGCGCATCGACGCCGGCGTAGAGGTCGATGAGGCCGAAGGCCTCGTGCGGGTCGCCGTCGCCGATACCGGCGTCGGCATCCCGCCCGAAGACGTCGAACATGTGTTCGACAAGTTCTACAGAGTCGAAGAAAACAAAAAGCAGGCCAAGGGAACAGGACTTGGACTGAATCTTGTAAAACAAATTGTCGAAAAGGTACACGACGGAAGCGTGTTCGTCGAAAGCACGCCCGGTCGAGGCAGCACCTTCGGATTTACATTGCCGCTTGCCGCAAAGGCGGCGCAAACCCCCTGATTATTTGGAGAGAGCTATGGCTGACAGGAAGATTCTGGTTGTGGACGATGAAATTCACATTGTTCAGGTAATCGCGATAAAGCTGCGCAACAACGGCTTTGAAGTGTTGACCGCCGAGAACGGCGCTCAGGCGCTTGATATCGCAAAAAAACATAAACCCGATCTCGTGATCACGGACTATCAGATGCCCGTCATGACGGGAATTGAATTTATAGAAAACCTTCGTCAAATTGCAGATACCGCCGAGACGCCGGTTATTATGCTGACGGCGCGAGGATTTGCAATTGACCAGGAGCGGAAAAACGAACTGGATATCGCGACATTTCTCAGCAAACCGTTCAGTCCCAGAGAAGTGCTGCAATGTGTTGAGGATGTTCTCCAGCAGGTATCGGCATGACAACTACGACGCAGGAAAAACAGATGCAAACGACAGAGAGCATGACGAGGCCGCTATCGGCCGAACAACTTGACAGCCTGCAGAAGTTCGCCGGGACCATCGGACGTTTCAATGCCGGTTTTTCCGTGTTTGACACCCGTGCCGACTGCCTGCTCGACGCCTCCGCGACCGGCCTGGACGGCGATGTTGCACAAATCGCCGAATACGCAGATCGCACCATGCGCCTGGGCGGCGACGACATTCAGCGCTTCGGACAAAGCGATGAAATCCTCACCGTATGTTTGAAGGGTTTCGGACAGACCGTTGCAGTAGCCGTCGTGGACACCCGCCCGGCGACTCCGGGCGACGGCGGCGACATCTCCGATCCGGCAGCACCGGCGAAAACCGCCGCACTGCTTCTCAGGGATTCTGCGGCGGCGCATTCGGCGGACACCGAATACCTTGCCGAAATTCTCGGCTTATTCGCAGAAAACTTCAATAACAGTGCAAAGGCCGAGATGCAGATCGAGAACATTTGCACGGAATTGTCCCAGACATATGAAGAACTCATGTTGCTCTGCAACCTCTCCTCGAACATGAATGTGACGCAATCGGACTGCACCTACCTTCAGATGGCGTGCGACGAGCTTACGCAATTAGTCAGTGTCGAGGGAATCGCCATTTTTCTGGAAAAGAAGGTCGACGGCGAGGAACGGTTCATGCTCACCGCCGGTTCCGGTGTGGTGGCCATCGACCATGTTATGGCCGATATTTTACAGGTCCACCTCGCACGGGAACTTGGCGAAGGCAAAGAAGCGCTCCTCGACAGCCATGTCGATTCGCCGTTTAAGTACCAATGGCCCGAACGAATCAAGAATATCATCGCCGTACCTCTCGCCGGCAGCGAAAAAATGATCGGCGTCATGGTTGCGACCAATGTCGTCGACAAGCCGGACTTCGACAGCACCGACGTCAAACTATTCAATACGGTCGCCCATCAGTGCGCCGTCTTTATGGAAAACGAACGTCTCTTCGGCGACCTCAAGGAACTCTTTATCGGCGCGCTCAAGGCCTTGACAAGCAGCATCGACGCCAAGGACCAGTACACGAGGGGCCATTCGGAGAGGGTCGCCTTCATCTCGCGCTGGATCGCCGAAAGGCTTGCCGAAACCAGGCCGCTCAGCGACGATCAGATTCACAAGATATATCTGTCCGGACTGCTTCACGACGTCGGAAAGATAGGCGTCAATGAGGCGGTTCTCTGCAAAAAGGGAAAACTCACCGAAGACGAGCTTGCACGAATCAAGTCGCATCCGCAGATCGGCGCCTCGATTCTTTCCGAGATCAAGCAGATGAAGGATATCGTGCCCGGGGTTCTGTGTCATCACGAAAGGATCGACGGAAAAGGATACCCCAAGGGGCTTAAAGGGGACCGGATTCCGCTCATCGGAAAGATCATCAGCCTTGCCGACGCCTTCGACGCAATGACCTCGCGAAGAGTCTATCGCGAGGCGCTGAGCATAAAGGCGGCGATCGTCGAGATTAGAAAAGGAATAGGAACGCAGTTCGATGAAGAGATCGCAACAGTCTTCCTCGACAGCGATATAAGAAAGCTGTGGGATATCGTACAGGACGGTTTCATTGAGAGGTGGGATTACAGCAATTTCTCCGAATACGGCGGCGTAGCCGTAGGGACACTGATAAAATGAAGATTGGCACACAGAATTACAACGACGTGACGGTAGTGGAGCTCCAGGGGGAGTTCACGGCCGAGTTTGTAAAAACCTTCACGGACACGGCGACCTCGGTCCTCGCCGCCGGCGCCGGCGGTATCGTCCTGGACATGAGCAAGGTCGCCTTCATCGACAGCCAGTGTCTCGAACAACTTCTGTGGCTGCGGGATTACTGCGACGAAAACAACCGACAACTCAAATTAGCCGGGCTCGACGAGTACTGCACGAAAATACTCGAGATAACACGATTGCTGCCGCAACTCGAGGTTTACGACGAACTCGCCCAGGCCGTTAAGAGCTTTGCCTGACAAGGCCCGACATGTTGGAAATGTGATATGAGCGAAATTGCAACCGAACAAAAACTTCAGCTCGGACAGGTCCTGCTCGACAGGAAGATTGTTACCGAAGAGCAGGTCCAAAGAGCCCTCAAACGGCAGAAGGAAGGCACGCATCACAAGCTGCTTGGGGAACTGTTCATCGAGATGGGTTACTGCTCCGAGAACCAGATAGCCTCGGCGCTTGCCCATGCCTACGGTGTGCCCTACGCACAGATAACGCCCAAGATATGCGACCCCGCCGTCGTCGAGATTCTGCCGCGGAATTTCCTCGAAGAGCACTCCGTCCTGCCCCTGTTCAAGGTCTATGATTCGCTCACCATCGCCGTCAGCGAACCGTCCAACGTCTTTCTCATCGATGAAATCCAGCGGCTCAGCAACTGCAAAGTCCAGGTCGTCTGTGCGACAGTCAAGGATATCAAAGCGACGATGCAGACGTACATGCCCGCCGCAAACGTCTTTGTCATTGACGACATCATCGACGACGCCGCCCTCGAAGATTTCACGCTCATAGAGAACATTGCCGAAGACATCGGCGACCTGGAAGAAGTGGCCGGCCAGTCCCCCGTCGTCCGACTGGTCAATTCGCTGCTCTACAACGCCGTTCGTGAAAACGCCAGCGACATTCACATCGAGCCCGACGACAAGAAGCTGCGGGTAAGATACCGCGTCGACGGCAGGCTGTATGAGAAGATGAGGCCGCCGCACCAGATGCATTCGGCAATCGTATCCCGTGTCAAGATCATGGCCGAACTCGATATCGCTCAAAGACGCCTGCCGCAGGATGGGAGCATTCATGTCCTCATGGAGCAAAGGCCCATCGATCTGCGGGTCTCGGTTATGCCCGGAAGCTACGGCGAAAAGGTGGTCATCCGTGTCATTGACGCAAGAAAAATACTCAACAGCCTCGA
>QNBS01000111.1 GCA_003644175.1 Planctomycetota bacterium
ACTGTCGGATTTTATCCGAAGCCTTGAGGGGACGGAGAACCTCAGGGTCGCAGAAGAAAAATTTCTGGAGTTTCTTCAATCGGACGCCACGCCGGCGGGCAAGCAGTTTATTTGTCGGAATCTGAGCATCATGGGCACAGAGGCCTCGGCTGAGGTTCTGGCTCAGATGCTCGTCGATCCGAAAACATCGGATATGGCGCGCTATGCATTGGAGCGAATCCCCGGCGAAAGTGTGAATGAGGTGTTGCGAAAGGCACTGCCCAGGACCAAAGGCGTTGAGAAGATCGGCGTGATCAGCACCCTGGGCCTGCGGGCGGACGCCAAATCCGTGCCTCTGTTAACCGCCCTTGTCGGTGATTTGGATACCGATATCGCCGCCGCGGCGGTTGCGGCGCTGGGCCAGATCGGTACGCCGGACGCCAGGAGCGCCCTTGCAAAGGCCAGGGATGCGACGACGGGCGACCTGCAGATGCTGGTGCTGGACGCATATCTCAATTGTGCAGACCGGCTGATCGACGACGGTGAAAACGAAGAGGCCCTGAAGATTTACAGGGAGCTTTATACGGGCGATATTCCGCAGCAGATTCGCAGTGCGGCCCTGCGCGGCACGGTGTATTCCATGCCGGAGAAAGCCGGCGAGATCATCCTCGAGGTCATCAAGATCGGGCATGCCGAGATGCAGGAGGTGGCGTTCGGGCTTGTCGGCGAGGTCGCCGACGAGCGCCGGATCAAGGCGATAGCCGATCAGTTGGGCGAGCTGTCTGCGACCGGCCAGGTGCAGTTGATTACGGCCCTTGCCAATCGCGGCAGCGCCGTGGCGAAGGACGCTGTTGTCGCCGCGGTCAAGAGCGAAAACGCCGACGTTCGCGTGGCCGCCTTGAAGGCGCTGGCCGTGCTGGGAGATGCGTCGACAGTCGAGTTGTTGGCCTGCGCCGCCGGCAGCGCAGTCGGCGCCGAGCGATTAGCGGCTCGGGAGAGTCTTTACAGCATCCGCGGCCCGAACGTGGACAAGAAGATATTAGAGCTTATCGGCGCCGCCGAAGATGCGGCTAAGGTGGAGCTTATACGCAGTATCAGCCGGCGCAATATCAAAGGGGCGACGGCGACGCTGTTGGAGACGGCGACGGATTCTTCGACCAGAGTCCAGCTTGAATCTTACAAGGCTCTCAAGGCCGTTGCCGGGCCCGAAGATTTGGCCAAACTTGTCGAACTCCTGTGTGGTGTCGAAAACCGTACGGTTCGCAGCGAGGCCGAGCGGACGGTTGCCGCGATAGCCGCCGGAGTTGAAGATACATGCCAAAAGACCGGCGCCGTCGTTGCCGCGTTCGATGCCGCGGGCGATGCGACGGTAAAAGCGTCCCTGTTGATGGTCCTTGGTCGGATCGGCGAGGACAATTCATTTCTTACCGTCTATATGGGTTTGAAAGACGGAGATGCGAAAGTGAAAGAAGCGGCGATAAAGGCCCTGGGCGAATGGCCGAATTCCAGGCCTGCCGATGCTCTTCTGGAAGTCGCACAAAACGCTTCCGAGGCCAGGCAAAGGATACTTGCCCTTCGCGGATACGTAAAGCTGGCGAGCCTGGATGCAAAGACGCATCCTGACAAGACGGTTGCAAGGTTTCGCAAGGCGATGGCGCTTGCCGCTGGAGTGAATGAGCAGCGCCTTGTATTGGCGGGCATCGGCAGCGTCAGCGAGGCGGCGGCGCTTAATCTTGCCGTTGAGTATATCCAGGATGCGTCGTTGGCTTTGGAAGCCCAGGCCGCGACGGTCAGGATTGCCGCGGCGGTAGTCCAGGACAATCCCCGGGCGGCAAAGGCTGCGCTGGCGAAGGTCCTTGCTGTTTCGAAAAATGAGATGATTCGCAGCCGGGCGCAGACGATTATCGATCAGATTAAGTAACAGGATTTTTGCAATTTTACGGAAGGCTTAAACGTCTTTACCAACAAGAGAAGATGACACTTAATTTGAGGACTTTTGCAAAATTGCGATTTGACATGTTTTTGCAAAAGTCTTGTTGGTTTTTTAGAGGATACTGCTATGAAAGAGCAGGAAAAGAACAAACGACCGAATAGAATTTCGAGAAGACGGTTTCTGGGTTCGGCTGCTGCGGGTGCGGCGGCCTTTACAATTGTTCCCAGAGGCGTATTGGGCGGTCCTGCTCATGCGGCGCCGAGCGATAAGCTGAATATCGCGGCCATAGGGTCGGGCGGCAAGGGAGGCGGCAATGTCAAGGCGTGCAGGAACGAGAATATCGTTGCTTTGTGCGATGTGGATCATGCTCGTGCGGCTAAGACTTTCGAGGAGTTCCCGAAGGCTGCGAGGTGGTTTGATTTCCGTAAGATGCTTGAAAAGCAAAAAGACATCGACGCGGTAATCATTGCGACCCCGGACCACACTCATACGGTTGCGGCGATGGCTGCGATGCAGTTGGGCAAGCACGTTTACGTTCAGAAACCTCTTACGAGGTTGGTGGGCGAGGCTCGTATCCTTACCGAAGCGGCGAGAAAATACAAGGTTGCGACCCAGATGGGCAACCAGGGTCATTCCGGCGACGGCGTTCGCGATATCTGCGAGTGGATCTGGGACGGCGCAATCGGCGATGTTCGCGAGGTTCACGCCTGGACGAACCGCCCGATCTGGCCGCAGGGTATAGATCGCCCGTTGGGGAGTCCTCCGATTCCGAGCACTCTCAACTGGGATCTGTGGGTGGGTCCTTCCCCGATGAGGCCTTATCATTCGGCTTATCTGCCTTTCAACTGGCGCGGCTGGTGGGACTTTGGCTGCGGCGCCCTGGGCGACATGGCCTGCCATGTGATGGACCCGCTGGTCTGGGCTTTGAAGCTGAAATACCCGACATCCGTCGAGGCGTGCGCGACGGAGGTCAACGAGGAAACATTCCCCCTCGCATCGATCGTTCGCTTCGAGTTCCCCGCACGCGAAGGCATGCCTCCGGTTACGGTTAACTGGTATGACGGCGGGATGAAACCTCCGCGTCCGGACGCACTTGAGAAAGGCCGTCGGCTGGATCAGGCCAGAAGTAACGTTCTGTTCATGGGCGACAAGGGCGTTCTTCGGTGCGGCGAGTACGGCGACAGTCCTCAACTGATTCCTTATTCGAAGAATCGCGAGTATAAGCGCCCGGCCAGGACGCTCGACAGGATACCAGGCGGTCGGGGCGGCCATGAAAAGAACTGGATAGAAGCCTGTAAGGGCGGCAAGCCGGCGTGCTCGAACTTTGATTATTCCGGTCCGTTCACGGAGATGGTTGTGATGGGTAATCTGGCGCTGAAATTCTTAGGCCAGAAGCTCGAATGGGACGGCGACAACATGAAGTTCACCAACAACGATGAGGCCAACAAGTATGTCATGCTGCCTTATCGCGAGGGCTGGGAGATTTAGATTTGCGTTCCGGCGGCGTTCGCCTTTGGATCAAACGAATTGACTGAAATAACTTATTCTGGAGAAATCGTTATGTATCGAAAAGCAGCGTTCTTTATATTAGCGGCGATGGTGGTCCTGGCGTGTTGCCTGCCGCAGGCCTCGGCGCAACAGGAGCAGCGCAGAAGCAGGGGCAGGGGCAGAAACAGGGGCAGGGGTTTCCATCCGCCGACCGACGCCTACGACGGCTGGCGTCTGGGCATGCAGGCGTATTCGTTCAAGAAGTTCACGTTCTTCGAGGCCGTGGACAAGACGGCGTCTTTGGGGTTAGACTGGATCGAGGCCTATCCCGGCCAGAAGCTGAGCAAGGATCATCCCGATGTGAAAATCGACCACAATATGTCGGCCCGGATGCAGGAGGTCATGAAGGCCAAGCTACGCGATTCCGGCGTCAGGCTGATCAATTACGGCGTAGTGGGCCTGTCGAAGGATGAAGCCAAGTGCCGGAAGGTCTTTGACTTCGCCAGGGCGATGAGGATCAGGACCATTGTTTCCGAGCCGCCGGAGGATGCTCTCGACCTTGTCGATAAGCTCTGCCGGGAGTACAAGATCAACGTTGCGATTCACAACCACCCCAAACCTTCGCATTACTGGAATCCTGATACCGTGCTAAAGGCCTGCCAAGGCCGCAGCGAAAGGATCGGCGCCTGCGCCGACACGGGCCACTGGGTGCGTTCCGGGCTGGATCCGTTAGAGTGCCTAAAGAAGCTCAAAGGCCGGATTATAAGCTCGCACTTCAAGGAACTCGAAGACGGCCATGACGTGCCGTGGGGACAGGGCCAAAACCGTGTCAAGGGCCTGCTCGAAGAACTGCACAGCCAGGGTTACAAGGGTTCGTTTTCGATTGAGTACGAGCACAACTGGCTAAACTCCGTGCCCGAGATACGCCGGTGTGTCGCCTATTACAACAAGGTGGCAGGCGTTCTGAAGCCCGGCGGCTGGCAGGATGTATTGGCGTCTGATTTGTCGAACTGCACCTTCAACGAGGGAAGCTGGACGTATGCCGACGGCGTTCTTTCGCGTGCCGGCAAAGGGTATATCTGGACAAAGGACAAATACGGCGATTTCATTCTCGACCTTGAGTTTAAGGTTGCCCCGAAGAGCAACAGCGGTGTCTTTATTCGAACCGCCGATATTAAGGATCCGGTGCAGACGGGCATCGAGATTCAGATATATGACTCCTTCGGGGCGGCGCCGAGCACGCATAGCTGCGGAGCGGTTTATGACTGCCTTGCTCCCGCCAAAAATATGGTAAAGAAGGCCGGCGAATGGAATCACATGACGATAGCAGCCTTTGGCAATCGCATCTTTGTAACGATGAACAATGAGCGCATCATCCGCATGGATTTGAATGAGTGGACGGAAGCGAAGAAGAATCCCGACGATTCGGATAACAAGTTCAAGACCGCGTATAAGGATATGGCCCGGTCGGGAGTGATCGGTTTCCAGGACCACGGCTATCCGGTGTGGTATCGTAATATAAGGGTTAGAAAAGTTGACATGTCTCAGTGGAGATCCAGAAGAAGATGAAAAGTAAATTAGACAGACGTAGTTTCATGCGTTCAACCGCGGCAATCGGCGCCGGTTTGTTCATCGCCCCGCAGGCTTTCGGCGCAGGCGCCGCCGCCGGTGCAAAAGACGACATCAACGTGGCCCTGTTGGGCGCAGGCGCCGAGGGGCAGGTCCTTATGAACGCCATTCTCAAGCTCGGCAAGGGCTCCGGAATTCGTTTCCGGGCGGTGTGCGATATCTGGGAGAAACAGCCCCTCAAGCGTGTTTCGCGTACACTTAACGCCTACAAGGCTTACGGCCATGCGGGCACGCCGTACACCGAGTACAAGGAGATGCTCGACAGCGAGACCGATCTCGATGCCGTGATCGTCGCCACGCCCGACTTCTGGCACGCCGAGCACGCCTGTGCGTCCATGGAAAAAGGCCTGCACGTCTATTGCGAAAAAGAGATGTCCAACACGCTGGAAGGCGCAAAAAAGATCATCGAAACCGCCAAAAAGACCAGGAGGCTGGTTCAGATCGGCCATCAGCGCCGCAGCAACCCGCGGTATCGGCATTGCCAGAGCAAGGTGCTCGCAGAAGCCGATATGCTCGGTCGTATCACCACGATCAACGGCCAGTGGAACCGCAGCAAGGCCGCCTGTGAAGATTTGGGCTGGCCCAAGGGCTCCGAACTCGACAAGGCGACGCTGGAAAAATACGGCTACAAGGACATGAACCAGTTCAGGAACTGGCGCTGGTACAAGGGCCTGGGCGGCGGACCGATCGTCGACCTCGGTTCGCACCAGATCGATATCTACGCATGGTTCCTCGGCGCCCGGCCCAAGTCGATCATCGCAAGCGGCGGAATCGATTACTGGACCGATCATGAATGGTACGACAATGTGATCGCCATTTATGAATTCGAGACGAAGAAGGGCCCTGTCCGCGCATCGTACCAGACGATCACGACAAACAGCAACGGCGGCTACTTCGAGGTCTTCATGGGCGACGAGGGCACATTGGACATTTCCGAGGCCGCCGGTCGCGGCGGGGTGTACCGTGAAAGCAGCGTGCCCGAAGAGAAATGGGAAAAATGGGTCAAGGCCGGCATCATCGCCAGGACCGAGGCGCCCAAGGCCGCGGCGGGCGATCACAGTGCAGGCGACGTTCGCGACTCTGTCCCGGCGACGAAGTACGATATCCCGGTGGAGATGAACGTGCCGTTCCATCAGCCGCATCTGGTGAACTTCTTCGACGCGATCCGCGGCACGGCCAAGCTCAATTGCCCCGTCGAGGTCGGATACGAGACGGCCGTGATGGTCCTAAAGGCCAACGAAGCCGTAGAAGCGGGCAAAAAGCTCGATTTCAAGCCGTCGGATTTCCACGTGTAATCCGCCCCTGCGGCACAGAAGCTATTATTTCAAATTCAGTTAATTAGAGCCGATTGGCCGTAAGTGTCATTCCCGCGAAAGCGGGAATCCAGAAAGCTTATGGTTTAGTCAGGCCATCGAAAGATCGGCGTTTTTTAACTGGAATTATTATTATTTCAGGTTTTACGGAATGAAACCAGACAAGCAAAGAGGGCCAATCTGCGGGAGCGCTGATTTGTGAGTTATTCCAATCGCCTGTGGTCATTGCGGCCGCGGGCGATTTTTTGTGTAGATGAAAGGGGTAAGTCATGGATACAAGAAAAAATATTGACAGACGGACTTTCATGCGTTCAACCGCAGCAATCGGAGCCGGCTTGTTTCTCGCCTCAGACGGCTGCGGCAAGGGAGTGGGCGCCAAAAAGCCCGACCCGCTCAACATAGGGTTAATCGGGCTGGGTGAACAATGCCAGCGTCTTATGGGCGATGCGATTCTCAAGACCAGGATGGATAAGACTGAGAACATACGCTTCAAGGCTGTCTGTGACATCTGGCCCTACCGCCTTAAATATCGCAAGAATATCCTGCGCGCGTACAAGCACGATGCCAACGCGTATGAGAGTTACGAGGAGATGCTCGCCGAAGAGAAGGACCTTGACGCGGTAATAATCGCCACGCCTGACTGGGTGCATGCGCCGATTTCAATCGCATGTATGAAAGCCGGGCTGCACGTTTACTGCGAAAAGGAAATGTCCAACAGTCTCGAAGCCGCCAAGAAGATGGTCGAGACTTCGCAGGCAACCAGGAAACTCCTGCAGATCGGCCACCAGCGAAGAAGCAATCCGCGCTATCATGCGGCGGACGCATTGATACGAAAGAAAAGGCTTCTGGGCAAGATCAAGAACGTAAACGCGCAATGGAATCGTAGCGTCGCCAGCGCCACAGTTCCTCTTCCCTCGGCTTCGGCGCATGTGCCCCCTGAAACACTGAAACAGTTCGGTTACGGCTCGATGAACGAGCTTGTCAACTGGCGATGGTTCGAGAAATTCGGCGGCGGGCCCCTGGGTGATCTCGGCTCGCACCAGATCGATATCTTCAATTGGTTCCTGGGCGATGTCAATCCCACGTCGGTTCTGGCTGTGGGGGGCAAGGACTACTTCAAAT
>QNBS01000112.1 GCA_003644175.1 Planctomycetota bacterium
AGCATTTGTCCAGCGTGGTGGCCCAGCAGAAGAATCAATTGCTGAAGATTACATCGATGGACATTAAGGAGGCGAAGGAGCTTCTGTTGCAGCGTCTGGAGGACGAATGCGAGCGTGAGATGAGCGGTCTGATCCAGCGCAAGGTTGCCGAGGCCGACGAAATCGCCGACGAAAAGAGCCGTGAGATCATCAGTACGGCGATTCAGCGGTATGCGGCCGAGCAGACGTGCGAGGTTAGCGTATCGATGGTTGACATTCCGAGCGACGACATGAAAGGGCGGGTGATCGGTCGTGAAGGTCGAAATATCCGTGCATTCGAGAAGGCTACCGGCGTGGATGTGATTGTGGACGATACTCCGGGTGTAATTGTGGTGAGCGGTTTTAATCCGATTCGGCGCGAGATCGCCCGTTTGAGCATGGAAAGGCTGATTCAGGACGGTCGTATTCATCCGACCCGGATCGAAGAGCTGGTTGCGCAGACCAAGAAGGATGTGCAGCAAAAGGTGTTGCACATCGGCAAAGAGGCCGCCGTGGAGGTGGACGTGCGTGGACTCAATAACAAGATTCTGTCCATGATCGGGGCGTTGTATTATCGTACAAGCTTCGGTCAGAATGTGCTGCGGCATAGTGTGGAGGTGGCGTACCTTGCGCAGGTGATGGCCGACGAACTGGGTCTGGACGGCTCGATTGCAAGACGGGCCGGATTTCTGCATGATATCGGCAAGGCGATGGACCGGGAGATGGAAGGGGGGCATCCGGTCATCGGGGCGAATTTCCTCAAGCGGTTCAAGGAATCGTCGGTTATTTTGAATGCCGTCGAGGCCCACCACGGTGATATCCCGGCGGACAATCCTTACACGCCGTTGATTGCGGCGGCCGACGCCATCAGCGCATCGCGACCTGGTGCGCGGCGCGAGACCTTAGAGCGATACATCAAACGACTGGAGAAGCTCGAAGAGATCGCCAACGGATTCAAGGGCGTCGAAAACTGCTATGCGATTCAGGCGGGGCGCGAAGTCCGCGTGATTGTCAATGCCGACAATATCGGCGACGACGGCGCGGTGAAGATCGCCAGGGACATCGCCAGGAAGATCGAGGATGAAATGACTTATCCGGGCGAGATCAAGGTTACGCTTCTTCGTGAGGTTCGCTGCATCGAGTATGCACGTTAGTCTTGTGGTTTTAAGAACAGGCCGGGCGGCATGGCGCAGGCCGGCATCATGGGATTGTCATGAAAGTAAACGTTCTCTGTATAGGTGATGTTGTAGGGCGGCCCGGCAGGCATATTCTTTCACAACGGCTTTTTGGCCTGGTGAAGGATCGCAGCATCGACTGCGTGATTGCAAATGCCGAAAACGCCGCCGGCGGTTCGGGGATTACGCCTCAGATTTACGAAAAACTGCTCAAGTACGGCGTGCAACTGATTACCTTAGGCGACCACGCCTACCGCAAGAAGGAGATCATACCGGTGTTGGAGACGGCCGAGGACATTGTAAGGCCTGCTAATCTTTCACCCGCCGCCGCCGGAAAGGACTTTGCAGTCTACCAGACATCCAAGGGCCCCTCCGTTGCGGTGGTTGTATTGTTGGGGCGCATATTCATGAAGCCGTCGGATTGTCCGTATGCAAAAATGGACGATCTTCTCTGCAAGCTGAGGCAGTCGGCCGACATCGTGTTCGTAGACATGCATGCCGAGGCGACAAGTGAAAAGATTGCGATGGCGCACTACCTGGACGGCAAGGTCAGTTGCGTATTCGGGACGCACACGCATGTAGCGACCGCCGATGAGAGAATCCTGCCCGGTGGAACGGCCTGCATCAGCGACATCGGGATGACCGGCGCCCATGATTCGGTGCTCGGCAGACGGACGGAAAGCGTGATCAAGGCGTTTCGTACGCAGATGCCGTTCCCGTTCGAGATCGCCACGAGCGATGTGAGGATCAGCGCTGTCGTGGTGTCTGTCGACAGCAATACAAAAACAGCCGACAGCATAGAAAGAATCCAGGTAAAAGCCGAAGGCGTCGAAGAAATAAGTTACGACAGCGACGACGGAAAGCCGGAATACTTCACCGGTTTCTGAACAGGTTTTGTCTGTATTGCCGCTGAAGTTGCAAGACACCTGTGATCAGCCCCAAAAATGCTATGTCTGTGTGAATCCTGCCTGCAGAAGGAGCATGCAACAATCGTTCAGAGCCGGCCCTTGCCGCGCCTCGGTAAATGTACCTGTCCGGGTATAGGGCGCACCCCGGAATAATGTTGTCCGGGCATTTTTTCTTGACTTTTTTCGGCAGAGCCCGAAAATCGCTGTGGTAGGTTGTGGTAGAATGAAAGCTTTCCGACTTACGCTCGGATTTATCATCATTTCTTTGCCGGCGGTTTCACGGGCGTTTTAGAAGGCGATTGAGAGTTTAACGCGAGCATGTTTTTCAGAGGCAGGGGCATGCCCTCTCAGACTGCAAATTTTTTTGAGGAGTTAGTTCAAGTCCTGAGTCAACCTGCAAAAACTATTGCGCGCGGGGCGTTTGTGTCGAATTTTATGCCGGTTGTGCAGCCAGGCGGTTATTAACGTGTGGAAAAACGTTTAGGTGGAAAGGAAGAGAAAATGTTTACTCAAAGAGCACAAGTTTTACGGATCGCAGTAGTTTGCATTATGTGCCTGTCGCTTGCGGCAGGCGTTAGTGCACGGAGCATTGTAAGGTCGGACGATGCTTTCCCTGTTCCGGGCGCGTTGTATGTTGTTGCCGGGCCGGTCAGTTTCGGCGGTATTCAGACCGAGATAGTAAGCATGTCGCTAAGGGCCAGTACTGATCCGGCTCATTCGATCTCCCCGGCGAGTCTTGGCGAGGGAACCTGGGAAGTCGACAGCTTTTTCGACGTCTTCACAGAATTGACCATCGACGGGGAAACTTCCAACGTGACCCTCACCGGTCCGGTTACGTCAAGAATTGTGCATCCCCCGGACCCCTGCAAAGGGACAGGTACTTTCGATACCGAGATTGTGTCCATGTCGCTAACGGGTGAAGTTGGCGGGATACCGATTGTGATCGGCCGCGATGCTGCGAGCGGTGCGTCCGGGGAGCGAACCGTCACCAGGCTCCCCAGCGGGGACTTTGCGGTGGACAGCTTCTTTGACATTACTTACGAAATAACTATTGACGGTCAGGGTCCTACCCCGGCAGACGGGCCGGTCCGTATGGAGATTACCGGCGCGCAGGTGGGAGAATTCAATGTTGAGGTTGGCGGCGATTCCGGAGACTGGAATCAGTTGGTCCCATCGGCCAGTGGCGGCGACGGCTGGGCTCAGCCGGGAAGCGGGGATCAATGGTTGCCCTATCCGCAGCCGGATGATCCAATAGAAGATGAGCAGGTTCCGCCCAACCCGGAAGTGACCTGGGCAGGATGGTGGAACGAGTGGTGGTATGACGATCCCTACGACCCGGATCGCGTAAAGGATATCAGTTTTTCGTTTGATTATACTCGTCCGAATGACCAGGAGATTGGTTTTGCAGGCATTACTGTTAACTGGTCGACGACGGACTGGTCGATTAATCCTCCGACGGGCGTAAACCCCTCGCAACAGCCGCCTACCAGCGATTTTGATCCGGCAAATCCCTCTGTGGCGTGGGTCGGTCGGGCTAATATCGGCACAATAACCCTTGACGCCGCCAATCCTTCAGGGCATTATTCCGATAGCTACAGACTTCCGATTCCTTACAACCCTGAATGGGTTTCGATAGATGTTCGCGGATACAACTTTAACCTCGCCAACGGGCAACTTACCCATGAGTGTTTGCCTGACCCTGATATTCCGGATATAACCATCGAGCAATTAGACTGGCCGGATGTGGCCAACAGTGCATGGGGCAGGGTTAAGGTCGATTATAACGAGTCTCCAGGCATCTATTACTTTAACCTGAGTATTGATGACGGCAGCGGAGAAGTGTGGGTTATTCAAAATCTGAGTATCGAAAGTCAGGGCGGCGATCAAACGGTCATGGCGTATTTCGATCTCGGAGTAACCGACGGCACGGATGTCGGCTCTTTGAGCGATTACGGTTATTCGATCGATAGCGCACCGAGGGCCGGCGGCCCGACGATGGCCGGGAGTTCAATTGTGGTGCCGGGCCTTGAGTTCCATATCGGCAGCGAAGGCAGTGAAAACGTCGGCACTCCGGGCGCCCCGCCGCGGCCCAGTGATAAGGTTAGTTACGGGGCGGGGACTGATCCTAACTCGGGCGTTATTCCCGACAAGGACAAGTTTGTCAATCAGCCCCAGGGCAAAAATCAATGTGCGCCCGGGGCGATATCCAACAGCCTTAAATGGCTTCAGGCCAGAGGCAAGATACCGGCTGCGATCCCGACAAGCATAGGGGCTGTCGGAGGCGTTGTCGGCACCACCGCCAACGGAACACCGAAGACCTGGTACATCAAGAAGAGGGATCACTACAAGAAGTGGGTTAATACCAGGTGGATCGATGCTCCTCTTACGGTTGCAAAAATACAGGAACTGGTCAAAGAGTTGAAAGACGGTCAGGACATCGAGATGGACCTGAAGGGGCATGTTGAAGTTCTGGCGGGAATACGTATTAATGCCGACGGCACTGTCTCTCTTGATCTTTATGACGACAACCAGACGGATGACAAGAGCGATCCTATGCATACTTCGCCCTTATGCGGGCCGGCCGGAACAGATTATGTTGACGGCATGGAACTGGAGCGTTTTGTTATCGAATGTCCCAAGGAAACAGTAGTTGGCGTATCCTCCTTCTCTCTTAATACAAAGTTAGAATGGGAAAGTGCTCTTAACGCCGAGTATGCACACGCAAGTATTGTACCAATGACACCCCCTGAATGGAGTGAGTATATGACTTTGTGGAATAACCCGGACTTATTAGAGGATCCGGCATTGCCTTACCCTGAGACTACATTTCTGCCGTCTCTTCCCGGCGAAGGACTTTACGTTTACGAAGGCGACGGCGACCCCGGCAATCCGGAGTTGCCGGCCGATGGCGGTCTGGTGATGGGATGGGGTACTGAATCTGATCCACCTTTAGCGCAGGGTGAGAACTATGCCAGTGCATTTAAGGTCGAATACACTGAAGACCCGGATCTTTCCAACTGCATCATAACGGTTGCTGTAACTGCTCCTGTCGGTATTGGGCAGGTTTCGCTTGGTTTGGAAACACCTCCTTTAGGTTCCGGCAATATTCGTTCGTGGTACTGGAACTGCGGAGTTGGTCCCGCGTTTCCGATCCAATCGGGCGTACCGACCACGATCACGATCGATACGTCCATGACCGGTACGGCAGCGGCGTCGCCGGCAGCAACAAATTATATCAATGCGGCGGGCTTTAACATCACAAATGTTCAGTGGATTCTTGTCGATGAAAACGCTACGTGGATGGGCGCTCCGACTTCGGCGCCGCCACCTGGCGGCCCGCTTGTGAATATGTGGAACTACTGGCACTGGTTGATGGTCTCGCCGAAGACGACGCTGACCAAAGCTCTGCTTACAAAGCACAGTCAGGGTCCTGTCATCATAAAGTTAGAAAGCGGCGAAGACCCCAATGTGCCTTTGTTCTGGGGATGGGACGAAGTGTCCGATTACCAGATTGGTCCGATAGCCGCCGATGACTGGCTTTGCGAGGATAATCGCCCTGTGACGGATTTCCATTGGTGGGGTTCGTTCCCCGGGTGGAGAGATCCTACTCCGCCTTGTCATCCTGTGGCGTTCCATATTGGCATCTGGACCGATACTCCGGCCCAGGCTGGTGATCCGGAAAGCTACAGCCATCCGAAGGAACTTGTCTGGGAGCATATCTGCGATAACTATGTGTGGAATTTTGCCGGGTATGACCGCGATCCTCGTCGGTTTGATAAGAATGATCCGGTTGGCGGCACTGCAGGGGGCAATCCTATACCTGGGGACGATCCTGTTTACGAGCCGAATGATGCGTGCTTCCAGTATAACCAACTGCTTGACGGAGATGACTGGTTCTACCAGGATACCGAAGGCGAGCCCAACAGGATCTACTGGCTTAGTATCGCCCCGATCTGGGATGAGGATTGTGATCATGAATGGGGCTGGAAGACGCGGCCGAAGTTCTTCATGGATAACGCCGTCAGTATCACGGCAGTTACCGATACGTCGGGTGTGACGACATGGCCGCCGGTTCTTGGAAGCCTTTGGAGTGCCGGCGTACCTCTTCAGATACCGGCATATACCGGTCCTGGTTCGCATGGCGATGCTATTTCGTGGGATCTGGCCTTTGAGATCAGCACTAACGAAAAGAGCTATGAAGAAGACCCGATTCCCGGTGATATTTCCGGGCCGGCGGGAGTTCCTGACGGCAAGGTCAACTTCGACGACCTGGTGGTAATGGCGGCTAACTGGGCGGCGTCTGTTGCGATTCCTTAGACCGGCAATGACCGGATATATTCCGGTTGCATGAAGTACGCAAATAAAGAGCCGGCGGCGAAATGCTGTCGGCTCTTTTCATTGGTGCATAGCGTCAAAAGCGGTATTTGACGATTGCCGCGCAGGTTGCAGCCGATATAATGGCGGGCTATGGCGAAGCGTGAAGTTAAGACATTTAGCGTCAGTGAGGTCAATTCGCTGGTGCGTTCGGCGTTGGCCGAGAGGCTGCCTTCGTGGATGGTCGTTTCCGGCGAGATCAGCGGCTGGAAGCACCATTCCAGCGGCCACTGCTATTTCAGTCTGAAGGACGCCGGCAGCCAGTTGCCGTGTGTGATGTGGGCCGGCTCGTTCAAGAGGGTGAAGTTTGCACCCGAAAACGGTATGGCGGTGTTGGCGAAGGGGCATATCGAAGCGTATGTTCCGGGCGGTAAATACCAGTTTTATGCCGATAATCTGGAACCGGCGGGGGTGGGGGCTTTGCAGTTGGCGTTTGAACAAATGGTCAAACGCCTGCGGGCAGACGGCCTTTTCGCCGACGGGCACAAAAAGCCCATCCCGCCGTATCCGATGCGGATCGGGATTGTGACCAGCGAGTCGGGAGCGGCGCTTGTCGATATCGCCGACAGCATCTACAATCGCTGGCCGTGTGCGAGGATGTTTCTGTATCCTGCGCCGGTGCAGGGCGCCGGCGCCGCCGACAAGATTGCCGCGGCGATACGGAATATCAACCGTCGCCACCGGCAGTTGCGGCTGGATGTTTTGATTGTCGGCCGCGGCGGCGGGTCGCTGGAGGATTTGCGGGCATTCAACGAAGAAGTATTAGCCAGGGCAATTTTCGATTCGGTAATACCTGTCATAAGCGCTGTAGGTCATGAGATTGACACTACACTTGCAGAATTGGTTGCCGATGCCAGGGCATCTACCCCGACAAAAGCAGGTGTTGCTGCGGTTCCCGATATGCGGGAAATTATGGGTCAGCTGGCAAATGTAAAAAGC
>QNBS01000113.1 GCA_003644175.1 Planctomycetota bacterium
GGCGGTTACGGCGGCGGCGGTTACGGCGGCGGCGGCTATGGTGGCGGCGGCTACGGTGGCGGCGGCTACGGCGGCGGCGGGAGTTCATACTACCAGAGCATACAGAGAGCTTACGAGATAGTCGATATCATCAAGTACACCATTCGGCCTGAGACGTGGTACGATGAAGGCGGCGAAGGTGAGATTTACCCGTTCGGCGCCGACAAGCTGATCGTAAGTCAGACGCCGGAGGTTCACGAAGAAATCGGCAGGTTCCTTGAGCAGATAGTCAAGGGTCTCGGCAACCAGGTTGCAATCGAGACAAGGTTCCTTGTGGTCGATGAAAACTGGCTGGAAGACATCGGGCTGGACGTATCGCTTAATCATCTCACTCTCGGCTCGAAGTGGACGCCGCTGCAGTTTGGTCTCGGGGTGGTCGAGGCGACCAAGCCGATCGCGACATCCATTTCCAATTCTCTGACGGCGCGGAACGCCGCGAATCCGGCCATGTCATTCAACCTGGCGTACGGTACGCCGCTGGATGACCTGCAGGTTAGCTTCATGATCAAGGCGACGCAGATGCACGCCAACTCTTCGATGCTTACGGCGCCCAAGCTGATGGTGATGAGCAGCGAGACGGGATCGCTCTACATCAACAAGGAAACGTATTACAAATCCAACAGTGAACTTACAACCGACACGGTTACCGGCGGAACAGGGCTGGCCTACAGCGTGTCGTACTGGGACCATGAGAACGACACTATCAACACCGGAATCCAGATGGACATTACGCCTACGATAACGGCCGACAAGAAGTATGTTCTCCTGAATATTTTTACGTCGCTTGATGACATTCTGGGTTTTGGAACGGAGACGACGACTGCCTTTACGGCCAACGGAACGCAGGTCTCCGATTCTTATGAGTTGCCGGTCACCGAACAGACGCAGATTCAGACGAGAGTGTCCGTTCCCGACCAGGGGACCGTGATGTTAGGTGGATTGACGCTTGCGGCGGAAAACGATATCGAGGCCGGCGTACCGGTCCTTGCCAAGATTCCTATCTTAGGCAGGATATTCTCCAACCGCAGCGGCGTCAAGGACAAGCAGATACTGCTGATCCTGGTTAAGCCGACGATTGTTCTCAAGGAAGAACTCGAAGCCGACGCTGTGGCGGCTCTGCAAGACTGATTCGGCCGACAATAAAGAAATGAAAGGGACGCATCCGGCGACGGCGGCGTCCCTTTTTTGTGGTCTGACACGACCTACTTTTTGAATAACGCCTGGTAGCCGTAGTGGGCGATCAGGTTGTCGAGTATTACCATGGCGGTGTAGTTTTCGGCTACGGGCCAGATTCTGGCTACTATCGTTGGGTCTCGTCTGGTGATGGCGGCGAGGTCCTTGTTCTCGAGCGTGTACTTGTCGATGGTGTGCTGAGGCCTGTCGATTGTGGGTGTCGGCTTTACCGCAAGCTTGACGACTATTGGCTGGCCGGTGGTCAGGCCGCCGGTGATGCCGCCTGCGTTGTTCGAGTCGAATACCACTTTGCCGTCCGCCGAATGCATCTGGTCGTTGCACTCGTAGCCGGTCATATCCTTCACGGCAACGCCGGCGCCGACTTCCACGCCCTTGACTGCGCCAATGCCGAGCATTCTTCCCAATTCGGCGTCGAGCTTGTTGAATACCGGCTCGCCCAGGCCTGCGGGCACGCCGGTTACAACGACTTCGGCGACGCCGCCGGACGAATCGCCGGTAGCGCTTATCTTGTTGCAGGCGGCGACCATCTCGTTGGCGGCTGCCATGTCGGGACAGTTGATGATGTGATGGACGCCGTATTTGTCCAGCACCGCCTGCGGGGCCATCTTAGGGGCCTTGGCGCGGATAGGGTCGATTTCCTGCTCGATCTCGGCGAAGATTTTCATCTTCTCGAGGAATCGCATCTCAGGGCTGATGCGTTTCTTGACATATATCTCCTGGTAGAAGGGATCCAGGTCCGCTCGCATTGTCTTGTACCTGTTGGTGTAGTCGAGTATGGCGGCATGGTCCATGTCCGGGCATTTTACGCCGGCGGCTTCCCTGACATAGGAGAAGACCTCGATGCCGAGTTTTCTTAGGACTTTCTTGGCGATATAGCCTGCCGCGACGATGGTGCAGGTGTAGCGACCGCTGAAAAGCCCTGCGCCTATGGCGTCGTCGTCCGGTCCGTACTTCATAAACGAAGCATAGGATGCGTGACCGGGCCGGGGCGTGCGGTTGGTGTCCTGGTACTGCTTGATGTGAATGAAGTGTCGGTCCAGATTCGGTATCAGGATGCACAGCGGCGTGCCGTTGGTGTGGTTGAAGTTGCCTGCGCCTTCGATGGTGTCGGCGGCATTGACGCCGGAATAGATGATGGGAAGATCGGGCTCCTTTCGCGGGCTGGACAGTTCGTCCGCCCCGGGCTTTCGCAAAAGCAGATCGCCGTAGATTTCCTGCTCGCCAACAGCCATGCCGGGCGGTGCGCCCTGAACAGTCGCAGAGAGCCCGTCCTGATACGAACCGCCGGCGACGGTTACCTGAAAACAACGTCCGATATGACAACCTAACATTCTATATCTCCTGAATTTACGTTAACTTAAGTACAATATTGGAATCGCCTTCGGCGATGCTACTCTTAACAGATTCCTCCACTACGGCCCGCCTTCGGCGTGCCTCCGGTCGGAATGACAAATGGTAATACTTTAGCCATGTGTGAGATTCGCTTGTCATTTGCGTCAAATCGCCTAATCCAGTCGGGTGGCAGCCTTTTGCGGAGCACAGCGGAGCAAAGGGATGGTTTGCCAACGGATCATCCATCCCTTTCGGCTGCGCCGAAAAGGCCGCCACCCAAATATTTCTGTATTTTAACACTTGGCTAAAGTATTATGACAAATGTTGTTTCCGCAGCAGAAATTAAAAACGCGTATTAATCTTCTGTTTCCATGTTTGCCCCGATGTCGGTCATCAGTTTGACGTAGTCGGGAAACGTTACGTTCATTGCCTCGGCGGTGTCGATAGAGGTGCGACCCTCTATGGCCATTGCCGCCAGGCTCAATGCCATTACGATTCGGTGGTCGCCCCTTCCGTCGAGCGTTGCCGGTTTTAGTTTGCTTTGTCTTATTATAAGGCCTTCGGGCAATTCTTCAACATCCGCGTCCATCTTTTTTAGTTCCCGGGCCATGCAGGTGATCCTGTCAGTCTCCTTGTTGCGGGCCTGGGGGACGTTGACGAGCCTTGTTTCGCCCTCTGCGAAGGCGGCGGCGACGGCCATCGCCGGCAGTGCGTCGGGCGTACGGTTCATGTCGATTTCGGCGCCTCTCAACTGCGAGCCTCTGATTCGAACCGACGCAGCATCGATGCTGATGTCGGCGCCCATTGCCCTGAGATAGTCGACAACCGCCTTGTCCGGCTGGCTGTCGGCAAAATCAAGACCTGTCAGGGTGATATCCGCCTGGAGCATTGCGCCGGCGCAGAGAAAGAAGGTCGCGCTGGAGAAATCGGCGGGTATCGACAGGTCAAACGGTTTGTATTTCTGTCCGCCGGGGATTGTGAACTTCTGCATCCGGTCGTTTTCGTAAACAATGTCCTGTTTGTCGAGCCAGTCCAGGGTCATCCGGATATAATCCGGTTCGTTGAGCAGAGTTACAGTGATCTCGGTATCCTTTACAGCTAAGGGCGCCGCTAACAGCAGACTCGATAAGTACTGGCTGGTTACGCACTTAACGGATGTCCTGCCCCCGACCAACGTGCCTGAGATCGTAACAGGCGGCCTGCCGTTGGCGTTGATTGAGCGGGCTTTTGCGCCGAGGTCGGCCAGCGCCGTCAGCAGCGGGCCTACCGGACGGGCCTGAATCTGCTCATCGCCGGTCATCGTTATGGGGCTGTCGCTGCGGGAAAGGGCAGCCGAAGACATTGCAAGCCGAAGCGTGGTCCCCGAATTACCGACATCGATCGGCGCATCGGGCACGCTGATCTCGCCGGCCGTGCCGTCTACCGTCCATTCGGACCCCTGCCGGCAGTCGATTCGGGCGCCTAAGGCCCGGTAGCAGTCCACAGCGCTCATTGTGTCGCCTGAGGCGAGGGGATTGCCGATCACACTGTGTCCGTCGGCGAGAGAGGCGATTGCCACAGCGCGGATCGTATGCGACTTGGAAGCGGGAATCGCCACGGTTCCCTTCAAACTGGATTTGCTGACGAGCAACTTCATAACTTCCGTGCTCACAACATGTTATATGTAACAGGTACGCTTTTTTGGGGCCCGGGCGACTGTGAGCCATCTGTATTTCTACCAGAATCTTAGGACCGTGAAAAGAGTTTTCTGTTTACACGGGCAAAAACACGTAAAATATTCACAAAAAAAGACGTTTGCCGATAGAAATGTGAAAAAAACAAAAAAAATGTAACGACAGTGGTTTTTATTGGCTCTTAATATGGTAGTCAGCGCAGATATGTTGGGGAACAGGGGAATATAGGACTCAGTGCCGCAGGGCATACCACATGCGGCCAATTGTCCTATAATACAGTCCCCGGGCCTTTTTCGCTTGACTTTTGGCAGGGTTATCTGTTAGAGTACGTTAAACTCGACCCCTGTATTTTCCGATGACTTAGCGATGGATTTGAGCATGTCAGGGTGCAGGATATGTCATGCCCCGGACGTTGTGTCGTTGGGTATATCGTGATGGAAAATTTTAACTCTCTCTATAGGGGGCCCTAACGGATGGGGAATTTCTATAAACCTTATGAGGATGGTGATATGTACAGAAGAATTGTTTTGGGAATTGTCCTGGTAATCGGCATCAGCGGCCTTGCCGGCTCGGCAACGCTTACGGTCGACGGGGGTGGTTCTGGAAACCACACTACTATTCAGGCGGCGATAACGGCGGCGGCGGACGGCGATGAGATTATCGTAGGCGCCGGTACGTACACAGAGAACATAGACTTCAATGGAAAAGCAATCACCGTACGAAGCGGCGACATTGTGACTCATGCCGACGGCGACCCCGCCGCCGCCATCATCAACGGCGGTGGGGCAGGGTCTGTAGTTAGCTTTTGGAATAACGAAGGTCCCGGCAGTGTGCTAAAAGGTTTTACGATCACCAATGGGCAAGCTAATTACGGCGGCGGCATCGCGTGTGATGGGGCATCTCCAACGATCACGAACTGTATTATCACTCAGAATGCGGCTGTATTTTCCGGTGGCGGTATTGATCTGTATAATATGTCCGATGCGGTCGTCTCGGACTGTAAGATTCTCAATAATGACGCTCCTGTCGGCGGCGGGATTAATATCGAGGAAGATTGTATGCCTGTCATATCTTCCTGCGAGATCAACGACAATAATACTAATTTACAGGCCGGCGATATTGGCGGCGCTTTAAGCTGCGCCAACTCCGATCTTGACATTAGGAATTGTTTTATCGCAGGCAATGAGGTCAATGGTGCTAATGCCGCATCTGTCGGCGGCGCAATTTACCTTTTTAATTCAGACGTTTTTATCGTCAACTGCACCATAGTAGAAAACTCAGATGTTTTCGCCGGTTATGGCGGAATTTATTGCGACTATCAGGGCGAGTATCCTCCAACAATAAAAAACTGTATTATCATGAACAACGGCCGGATGGTTGCCGGCGGCGTTGTCGATGGTTTTGACGTTTTCAATTGCCAGGGAGATGTGTCTTATTCTTATGTTGAAAGCGGCACAGGAGGAGTGCATCTTATTACAGGCGACCCGGGCGTGATAGAAGCCGGCAGGAGTTATTATCTGCTTCATGACGATCCCGGCGCGCAGCTTGTCGACAGCCCATGTATAAATGCCGGTGATCCATCGTACACATTCGCCGGTCTCGGTTTAACCGATCCTGCAGGTTACACTACCAGTTCAATTCATACGGCGGATTCCGATCGGCCGGATATTGGTTATCATCGCAGCGCGGCGTTGCCGGTTCCGCAGTTTGTGCTTACAACCATGGTAACGCCGCCGCCGCCGGGTCCTATACCGGGAAGCGGCGCCATTACCCCTGTTAGCGGTCTTACATATAACCAGTATGAAGTTGTCGGGCTGGGGGCGATCCCGGCAAATCCTTTAAATGACAGGGTCTTCGCATGGATCGGGACGGATGACGATACGATTACCGGCACATTAAATACCGTTATGATAACGGCGAATCAGACGGTTCAAGTGCAGTTTGAACAAATACCCACATTTACGCTGACGGTTATCAAGACAGGTATTGGCGGCACAATTGATACACGCGCCTTGAACGGTACTTATAAGGACGGCGCCGTTGTTCCTTTGGTGGCTACACCCAGTGCAGGTTATATTACTATTTGGACAGGCACCGACGATGACAATTCGCTGAGTGCGGCGAATACCGTAACAATGAACAGCAATAGAACTGTAACAGTGCAGTTCCGTGAGCCTAAAAGTTACCATGTGCCCGGTCAGTTTACGAGTATTAGCGCAGCGTTGTGGGCTATCGACCCGGGCGCCGGCGCCCTGCTGCTGCAAAACGGCGATGAGATCATAGTAGACGCCGGTATTTATCATGAAGCAGGTTTGGATTTTCAGGGCAGAGCTCTTACGATAGCCAGTCAGCATCCTGACAGCCCTGAGTGTGTGGAAGCTACGGTTATCGATGGTTTTTGGAATAATCGTTACCACGGCCGTATTTTTGTTATGCAGAGCGGCGAAGGGCGGGATTCTGTTATTAATGGTCTTACTATTATAAACGGATATGAAGACACCTTCCATCTCTATGGCAATAGCGACGTAAATCCTACTGCTGATCCCAATTATGCAGCCAGTATCGGCGGCGGCATAGCCTGTATAACCGATCCTGTTTTAGGTCCGGCCAGCCCTACGATCGTCAATTGTGTTTTCCGTAATTGTACGGTGCGCGGCGTTGACGGAAGAGACGGCGCCGACGGTGAAGTTCGTTTTAACGGTCAAGATATAGGCCCCGGCGATACATGGCCGGCGTGGGACGAGTGGGATGAGTGGGATAACTGGGATAGCGCTCCCGACGGCGGTGATGGGGCTGATGGCGACAACGGTTATGGGCGTGATCCGAATCTGCTGCTTATTCCCGATCCAAACGGGATGGACGGCATGGGTCGTGATCCGAGCAGTCCTCCTGGAACTGATCCTTTCGATGGTAAAAATGGTAATGACGGGCGTGGTGCGCTCGGTGGAGCGATGTATTTTGGTCCTGGAAGCAGTCCTGTAATTCGTAATTGCAAGGTATATGACAGCCATGCTATCGGCGGCAACGGCGGCGCCGGTGGCGACGGCGTGGATGGCCAACCCGGCCGTGACGGTCAGGATGGCCGCGACGGTCAGGATGGCGGCGCCGGCGTCGCAGAAAGTGGTAATCCCGGTGATCCTAATTACATCCCTGAAATCCCC
>QNBS01000114.1 GCA_003644175.1 Planctomycetota bacterium
GCCCTTAGTTTGGCTTCGGCCTGGTCCCTGTGGGCCTGATAAAGCTCCGGTTCGATAGTGAACAGGACATCGCCGGTTTTGACATCCGCACTGGGTTCAAACTCGACGCTATCGAGGAACCCTTCGAGCCGGGTGCGTATTTCCACCGATGCGACGGATGCCGTCGTTCCGGTGAAATAATCGTAATTGGTTATATCCTTTACGACGGGCTCGGCGACGGTGACCACGGGCGGCTCGACAGGAGGGGCTTCGACAAGACGCCCGGACACCAGCTTCCAGATAAGGGCGGCAACTACGGCGATACACAGGGCGGTCATCAGCCATGATTTGATTTTCAGTTTTTCCATTACATTAGCTCCTGTTGGGACGGTCCGCCGCCGCCTAATGCGCGGTAGATATTGATCAGGTTTGTTGTTACGGTTCCCCGGCTGCTTACAAATTCATCCTGCTGTTCGAAGAGCGAGCGCTCCATATCGAGCACATTCTGGAAATCGACTAAGCCGGTGCGGTAGAGCGTTGTCACCAGGTCGACGGACTCTTTGGCGGCGACGACCGAATCATGCAGTTTGTCGCGGCGATCGCATTCCCGGACATAGGCCACCATGCTGTTTTCCACGTCTTCAAGGGCCTCCAGGACGGTCTGCCTGTAATCGAAATACGCTTCGTCGGCGACGGCCTCTTCGAATCTTATATTGCTGCGAATGCGATCGCCGTCGAAGATATTCCAACTGAAAGACGGCCCGTAAGACCATGAGATATTGCCGGCTCTGAAGATGCCCGAAAGACTGCCTCTGGCCGATTCGAACAGGAAGTCTCCGAACAGGGTAAACTGCGGGTAGAGAAGGGCGGTGGCGACTCCAATCTGTGCTGTTTGGGCGGCAAGGCGGCGCTCGGCGCTGCGGATGTCGGGTCTTTGCCGAATCAGATCCGCCGGAACGCCGACGCCGATATCGTCGGGAGGTTTGGGGATCGGCCGAATCTCACTCAACTCTTCGTAAAGTGTGCCGGGGTTTTGCCCGCTAAGAACCTCCAGGCGATGGGCCGTTTGCTTCAAGGTTTGTTTCAGTCGGGGTATGCTGGATTCTGTTCTGGCAAGGTTGAGTTCGGCCTGTCGAACGTCCAGTTGTGGAACCAGGCCGGCCTTGAACCTGTCGGCGGTGAGCACAAGCGTTGCTTCCTGTCTCTTGACATTTTCCTCTGCAAATTGAATCCTGGCCTGAAGCGTGCGCACCTGCACATAGTTTATCGCCACATCGGCGTACAATACGACCAGTACATCGCGAAGGTCCTCGAAAGCCGCTTCGAGGCTGTAATCGGCAGACTCGACATTGCGGCGGATGCGTCCCCACAGATCGATTTCCCATGAAGCGATTCCACCGGCGGTATAAAAGTTTTCGGTGCGTTTCAGTCCGCCGGTCGCCGGAGGCAAAATGCCCTCACTTATCCGAGCACGGGTGTATGAACCGACCGCATCTATATCGGGCACTCGCTCGCCGGCGGCTATTGCACGCAGCGACCGCGACTGCATGACGCGGGCGAGAGCCTGTTTGACGTCAAAGTTGGCCTGCCGGGTGCGTTCTATCAAATCATTGAGCAATGGATCGTCGAGGCGCCTCCACCATGTCTGCAAGTCGGCGCCGGCGGTGCGAAGGCCTCGTACCGCCTTCCGGCGCCAGGCATCGGGCACCGCCGGATCAGGTCTGATATAATCAGGACCGACCGTGCAGCCCTGGCACATCAGAAATACCAATGTCGCCCGAAAAATCACGCACCTGGGTGCTGCCCCCATAGTCTTGCCCCCGGTTCATCGAAAACGGCATCTGTTTCGAACGGTCAGCGGTGGGGTCAACCCCACCCTGCCGGCTGGTCGATAGCCTCTGCTCTGAGGAGGCTTATCGGCATCATCGGTCGTCGACTTCAAGAGCAAAGGCGGGCCTTTTTAATGTGTGCATGGTATGATATAATGATATGATTAGGGTTTTTTACAGGAGAGAAAGATGAAGAGACGCGATTTTCTGAAGGCGACGGGGTTGGCGGCGGTGCTGCCGTTTTGTGAGGGGCTTATTGCGGCGGGTGGGAAGCGCCCGAATCTTGTGATTATCCACACCGATGAGCACAACTTTCGTACGTTAGGGTGTTATCGTGCGTTGATGTCTAAAGAACAGGCGCTGATGTGGGGGGATGCTGTTGTAGAGACGCCGAATATCGACTGGCTTGCGAAGAATGGGGCGGTTTGTACGAGCTTCTATGCGACTACTCCTGTTTGCTCGCCTTCGCGGGCGGCGTTTGTGTCTGGTCGTTACCCGCACAATACGCCCGTAGTCACCAACAATATCGCGCTCGACGACGATATTATCACATTCGCCGAGATCCTTCGCCGCGCCGGTTATGCGACCGGTTACGCGGGTAAATGGCATCTTGACGGGGGCGGCAAACCGCAGTGGGCGCCGAAGCGCAAATTCGGCTTTGAAGACAACCGCTATATGTTCAACCGCGGGCACTGGAAACAACTCGAGGATACCTCCGACGGTCCGCGGATCAAGGCGCGCAACGCCGGCGGCGGGGCGAGCTACAGTGTTAAGGGCGCCGATGCAAAATCGTTTACGACCGACTTTCTGGCCGACAAGACTGTCGAGTTTGTCAAGGCTCACAGGGATGAGCCGTTTTGCTACATGGTCAGTCTGCCGGACCCGCACGGCCCGGATACGGTTCGGGAGCCTTATGATACGATGTTCAAGAGCCAGACGTACAAGACGCCGCGAACGTTCGATAAGGCTCTTGAGAACCTACCGAGTTGGGCAAGGCCCACCGGCCGCTTCAACGGCATGGCGCTCTATTACGGTATGGTCAAGTGTATCGACGATAATGTCGGCAAGATACTGAAGGTGCTGCGAGCAGACAGGCTGATCGATAACACGATTGTTGTTTTCACCGCCGATCACGGCGACCTCCGCGGCGAGCATCATCGTCAGAACAAGGGTGTGCCGTTCGAGGGTTCGGCGAAGGTGCCGTTTGTGATTTACTACCCCGGCAAGATCAAGGGCGGCACGGTCATTGGCGAGACGTTGGGGTGTGTGGATTTTCTGCCGACGATTTTAAGCCTGATGGGCGTCAGGACCGCCGGCAAAGAGCAGGGCCGGGACGCTTCAAGACTCTTTACGGCCGGCAAGGCGCCTGCCGGTTGGGAGGATATTACGTTCGTCCGCAGTACCGGCGGGCAGGGGATCTGGCTGGCGGCGATTAGCGGCCGTTACAAGCTGATCTATTCGGGGCAGGACGATCCGTGGCTGTTCGATCTCGATGAGGATCCGGACGAGCTGGTAAACGCCTTCTGCAAGGCCGACTGCCGCGAAACGGTTCGGACGATGTCGCGTCAGTTATTAGCCTACGGCAAGAAGTATGGGGATTTGTATATCGATAATACAAGGATTGCAGCGGACCTGGCGTGGGCGATCGATGGAAGCGGTGCGTATGTTCCACAGCAAACTTTGAAACCGGCGACTCCGCCGACACGCAAACGCGGGGGCAGGAAAGCCACACGCAAGACAAAAACCTGATCGCCGAATCCAGACTATTCGTACTGGATCCCCGCTTTCGCGGGGATGACATCGGGCGCTTTTTCTTTCCGCAACAGGGGCCGATTACCAGGGTGCATTCCAGAGGTACATTAGTTGGGGCGTCGTTAGTTTGTGGAGTGTGTTGTGGTCGATTTCCCAGAGTTTTGTTTTTTTTGTTTCTGCGCCGAACAGCGTCGACAGCGAGAACAGTCGGTTGTATTCCACGACGCGGGCGCCTTTTATGCCGGCGAGCTTCTCGGTCAGTTTGACGGCGTCTTCGAAATATCCAACCTGGTCGATGAGCTTCTCGTCGGCTGCCTCCTGGGCGCCGTAGATACTGCCGTCGGCTAATTGTCGGACCTCATCGGCTGTGAGATGTTCTTTTCTGCCGGCGGCCACGAGATTCACAAAGCGGTTATAGGCGGGGTTGATGAGCTTGTCGAACAGGTATTTCTTCTGCTCATCGGTTGTCTCGGAGAACATGCTGGGCCAGTCTTTCTTCGGGCCTGACTTTATGACGACCGGCTGAATGCCGAGCTTTTCTTCGAGCAGGTCTTTGATCACAAGGTTGTTCATGATCACGCCGATCGAGCCGGTGATCGCGGTGGGCTCGGCGATGATCTGGTCGCAGGCCACCGACGTATAGTAGCCCCCGGACGCGGCGACCGTCTGCATGAACGCCACGACGGGCTTGTTGGTTTAGGCGCGGAATTTCATTATCTCGTTGTGGATCCGGTCGCTTGCCGAAACCGATCCGCCCGGCGTAACGGTGCGGATTATAATACCCTTGACGTTTTTGTCCGCCTTGACGGCCTTTAGCTGCTTGGTGAATTTCTGACTTTGCGCGCCGTCAATGAGCCCTTCCAGCCGCACTACCGCGATCTTTTTCGAGGCGGGGCCCTTGACGAGCACCTCTTCGGCGAAGCCGTCCCGCGAGTCGAACAGCTCGCCCGGTCCGGATATGATTACGGCGGCCATCGCGATAATAGTGAAAAACAGGATGACGTTGGCGATGACCGAAAGAGCGATCACGATCCCCCAGAAGATACGCCAACCCGAGCCTTTCCGGCGTTGTTTCGGAGCGTCCATCGCGCCGATGGTTGTTTCAAGCGGCGTCGGCATGTTTTGGCCCGGCTCAGGGCCTTGGTTTTGGTCGTAGTCCATATGTATCCCCTTTCAGGATAAATGTCGAGGTCATTATACCCCCTGTGCGTGCAGTGTCAACTGCCGGCGTGGTGGGGCGGTACGGGACATAATGAAGAGTGAATAACGACTAATGAATAATGAAGTTGGGGCGTGGGGATTGTATATTGTAGATTGTAGATTGTATATTGTATATTGTAGATTGTATATAGCTGGGTAAATTGGGTTTGTTTTGTGAAAAGCGGCTTTTGGCTGTTGGCGATTGGCTGTTGGGCTTGTGGAATTGGGTTTGTTTTGCGGAAATGGGGGGAAATCCTAAATCCTAAGCTCGAAATCCGAAACAAGCACGAAATCCGAAATGCCAAGCTCGAAACGTGATGCGGTGGTATTGTGGGCACTGGTTTGTTACTCCTCCTGTTTTTGGTGCGGTGCAATCCCCCACTAAAAGATGGGGCTTAACTATTGGACGCACGCCCGTTCGTCTACGCTCAGGGCAGGCTCTTTGGCCCTCCTGCGGCGGGTAGACTCCTGCATTCTATTTTATGCGGGGCATTATACCAGAAAGTTTGGTAAATGTCCAATATTAAATGAAATTCACCACGAAGGCGCGAAGGACACGAAGCTACTTTGAGAACAGGGTGATTAGTTTCTGTATGAGTTCGATGCCGCTGTTGAGCAGAGGTAACAAAATCGCGAGTACCACGACAATGATGACTATGATTGCGGTCTTAGGATTTCGGTGCAACCGTTGCTTGAATTGGTCCACGATGTCAGGAGGGACTTGGGATTGTTGCTGCTGGGTCTCGATTTCGTGGAGGATTTCAACGCAACCGGGTCCAGGTATGAAGTCGAGGGCGAATTCGCGTGGCGACTGGCCGCCCAATACATGATCAAATGCGCCGCAGAGTTCGAGTTTCCTCATCAAGCGAGAGTATTCGGGCTCGGAAATTGCGAACGCCTTGAGCGCTTCCGGTTTGTTCATCATATCGCGGCCATCCTCAAACCACTGTGCCAGTATTCTTATACAGCGGATTTCAGTCTCATTATATTTCATATCGAAACCTATTTGTTCGAATCTATGTCAGTGATAAACAGTCGCAGTAAGTCACCCTTTTGAAGAGTAGTGTCCTTGTGTTCCAAATCCTTTCTAATCGCAAACATTACATCTTCAAACAAGTAAACAATTTGGGGATCGGGCGCACCTTTACTAGAGAAATCTTTGAATGAAGCGTATGATTTAATGACAGATTGACTACCCCAGACAATCAATTTCGGTGTAAAATCACTAAGGAATTTTAGCATGTCTTGCTCGGTTGGTGGTTCTTCACCCATTTTTTTTGCGAACAAGGTCTTAAACATGAAGTGGATAAGGTCTTCGTACACAGGAATCTTTTTTTGATTATGTTGCTGTCTTACGTCGCGCATATGTTCATACTGCTTCGAGAAAATTAAGCTTAGTGTTGAGATTAGTATGGTTGCGCAGGCAGCAACTACAGCAGCGGCGACCTGGTACTCGAGAGTAGAAAGCCAAGTAAGAAATCTTGCGCAGACAGAGTAAGCAATCCATATAAACAGGGCAAATACCAGTAGGCGGGAAAGTCGCACAATGATCGGGTTCCGATTAGCTGTCAGTTTTTTCATGATTCTCCCTTTCACAATTGTGATTCCTTGTGCTGTCAGGTTGTATGAGTTATTATTAGCGCTTTACTATTTACCATGTAGTCATCTGGTTGCGGCCTCGACGATTTTTATTTCTTCTTCTGTCAGGTCGTATAGCTCATATACGAGTTGGTCTATTTGGTTGTCGGTGGCGGTGATTTGTCTTTGGAGGGCGGTTTTTTCGTCGGGGGTTTTTGCGGTTTGAAGGACTTTGTTCAGGTCGAGCATGGTCTGGACAAGAGAGACCATTTTGTCGTGACGGGATTTGTCGGTGGGATTTGAAAGGTTGAATGTTGGGAACGGCAGGTTCCTTATGTCTCTGATGGTTACTTGGGGAAAATCATCTTTTGTCGATTGGCTGACCATTGCAAGATAGAGCCGGGAGATCAGTTTACTGTTGAGAATGCCCAAGACGCATTCATGGCGTATGGGAGGTATCGAAAGAACAGTGTAGAGGTTCTTGTTCGTGATAACAGTTTCGGGTGTAAAACTCGCCATTAGTCTCTGTCGCCTATTCACCAGACGCCGCAAAAGAAGTCGAGGGCCTTCGAACCATTTGAATTCCTTGGGATACTCGCGCATCTTAGGGCCATACTCAACCCAACTGGGAGCGATGAAGTTGGTCTGATAGCGATAAATGTCGCCCTGAAAATACGGATGCGAAATATCAGATGTTTTGTCGGGTGTGAGCATGTCTTTCGCAAAAAGGACGCCGCGCTTGATCTCGATAACGTCAGAGAACTTAGAGCTTTTATGCTTGAATAAGCAGGAGACAAGTTGAAGCATTGCAGGGTTCAAGACGAATTTGCAGTCATCGACTGTACACCACTGAGATTGCTCAAGATGGGAAGTTGATAAGGTCTGAGGGTTGATGGAAATAATCCGTTCCCTTTTAGGGTAGTCGTATGCCAAGACTGTGTGCTCTGGTGTTGGAGGCAGTTTGCAGGTCGTTATAATCAGAGTATCGATATAGGCATCTGAGAAAACATCAAACGGAAGCTGGATGATGGAAGC
>QNBS01000115.1 GCA_003644175.1 Planctomycetota bacterium
CGACTTCGCCCCGACGATCCTCAGCATCCTCGGCCTGCCGATCCCTGACTACATGCAGGGCTCGGCCTTTCTCGGTCCACAGGCCGCCAGGCCTCGCAAGTATATCTACGGCGCTTCCAGCCGCGTTGACGAAGCGTATGAGATGTCTCGCTGCGTCCGCGACAAACGCTACAAATACATCCGCAACTACCTGCCCCACCTGCCGCTCATCCAGCCAAGCGCCTATCCCGACAAGGCCGAGATCATGCAGGAACTCCGGCGTCTGGCCGCAAAGGGCGGACTCACAAAAGACCAGCAGGCCCTGTGGGCCCCAAAACCCGCCGAAGAACTCTACGACACCCACACCGACCCGCTGGAATTGAACAACCTGATCGATTCGCCAAAGCACCGCAAAATCCTGACTCGCCTGAGAGGCGCACTGAGGCAATGGATGATCGACATAAAGGACATCGGCCTGCTCAGCGAAGCCGAAATGCTCCTCCGCGCAACGGAGGCGACACCGTATGAGATCGCCCGACAACCCGGTAAATTCCCGATAAGGCGTATTCTTTCCGCCGCCGAACTCGTTGCATCCGACCAGACCGACATGGATACGCTGCAAAGATCGCTTAAAGACACCGATGCCGGTGTTCGGTACTGGGCGGTTATTGCGGCAACGCAGCTTGATCAGAGCCCTTCACTTGTTCGAGCAATCCAGGCGCTGCTCAAAGACCCCTATCCGAATGTTCGCTTTGCGGCCGCCGGGCTGCTTGCTGAATGGACCGGCTCTTCGGACGCCCTTTCCGTCCTCGTCGAAGGCCTCGACGACCCGCACGGACCCAGCGCACTCTACGCCGCCCGCGAACTGGAACTGCTTGAAAAGAAAGCGGCCGGTGTCTGCGAAAAGATAAAGAAGGCGCGACAGGCAAACGCCTCTTCCAAAAGGCACAAGGATTACAAAATGTTCATCGACTGGGCCCTGACCGGGCTGCTTCGGTCGTGCGGCGTCGAGGCGGATCACCTGATGAAGTTTTAGTCCGCTTTATTGACGCTTCAAGGTGAATCTGGTAAGATTGCCGAGGTCGCACAGAGAAAATATGTTTTGTGGTCGTTTAAGTGGGAAGTATTTGTTTAGGCGAGGTAAAAATGAAAAACACTCAATCGAATCGGCGGAGGCTGAAACGGGCCGTTTACCTGTTCCTTTTTGTATTTGCTGTTGGCGGTATAACCGCCTGCGGCGCCGAACCTGCGAAAATTAAACTCTCCCTTGAGCAGATCACCTCCGGGGCGAAACATCATTTCTTCGGCTATATCGGCCAGTGCCGGACTATTCCATGGAACGCAAGCGGCAGATATGTATTAGGCCTTGAGATCGACAGAATAGATCGTTTGCCCACGCCCGAAGAATTCGCTACTGTTATCATTGTCGATACCAAAGACGACAACAAGATTATTCGGCTGGATAAATGCCATGCCTGGAATCCGCAGCAGGGGACGATGTTCTATTGGAACCCGTTGAAACCCGAAACGCAGTTCTTCTTCAACGACCGGGATGTCAAGACGGGCAAAGTGTTTACCGTTTTGTACGACATTGAAAAGAAAAAGCGCGTCCGCGAATACAAATTCGACGACACACCCATCGGCAACGGCGGCGTCGCCGCCGACGGCTCGGCCTTTCTCGCCATAAATTACGGACGTTTGGCGAGACTGCGATTAGTGACCGGTTACCCCCAGGCTCTGGACTGGTCCAAAGACGAAATCGCGCCGGCAAACGACGGGATATTCATCGTCGATATCAAAACCGGCAGGAAGCGACTGCTCGTTTCTTACCGTCAACTCGATAAGGAGTTAAGAAAACGCAGACCGGATTTGGATCACACAGGGCTGTTCATCAACCACACGCTTTGGAACCGGGACAGCAGCGCCGTTTACTTCTTCGTGCGAGGCGGATGGAGCAAAACAATGAAAAACAAGGGCGACAAGGTCAACACGCCGTGCTCGATCAATGCCGACGGCACAGGGCTGACCATGCACGACCAATTCGTCGGCGGGCATCCCGAATGGGACGAGGGTAATGTCATCATCGGCAGCAAAGGGGACAGGCAGGTTCGCTATGACATCGGAAAGAAAAAGATCGTCGGTCAAATAGGCACACCCGAAATGTTTCCCAAGCCAGGGGGCGATATTTCGCTTTCTCCCAATGGCGACTGGTTTTCCAACGGCTACGGGAAAGGAAATAAAAACTATTACGCGATATATCGGCGCTCTGACGGCGCCTTTGTTCGCAGTAAAGGGATTGATAAAGGCGAATACAGCGGCAATATACGCATCGACCCGGCCCCGCGCTGGAACCGCACCAACGATGCGATCCTTATACCCGGCATTGCCGAGAATGGAACCCGGCAGATGTTTGTCCTGCACGTGATAACTTCCGGGAAATAGCCGGCGGTTAAGGCGTATAAGTTTAACCGCCTTTGACGGAACTTTTCACAATGCGCTTCGCTTCCAGCCGAAGTAACAACTGTAATGCCGATAGAACAGGCCCACCGAGCGCATGGCCAGGACTGCGACAATTACCGCCAGGATATCGAAAAGCAGGTGCCCCGCAACAAGCCACCATCGCGCATCTTCGAGGGCCCCGTATTCGACGGTCATCAACTGCATCAGGACGGCAACGCCCACAAGCCCTGTACAGACGAGATACGGCCGAAAGGCTCTGCAGATGGGCACGACAATATAGTCGGGGCGAAAGACCAACCACAGTTGGTCGGCCGATGAGATCGTCAACAATACCATCGGAAAGAAAAAGAACCCCGCCAATACAAGCGCATGACGCAGCCAGGGGCAGTCAATACCGAAGTTTTCTCTGAGGATGGCGCCGGCCGCCATAAACGGAAGTTCCGCCAGGATCAGCGCCACAATGAACAGATAGATGGACTTAATGATCGTCGCTATCCAGGCAAGCCCCTCGCCCATTTCAATATCGGGCAGTTCGTCGGCGCCAAGGGCGGCCGATTCGACCACCGCCATATAGAACCAGAAAAGACAGCCCCAGCATATGATGATCGTGATCCAGTCGATGGGGATATTCACTGCAAAGCCCGGCACGAGAAACGAGAAGTTAAAATGGCCAAGGAAGAATTTGAACGTTACCACGGCGATGATAAACACCGCGATTACGATATTCTCCCGGCCCGAAAGCACCTTTCGGCTGTCGATAAACACCGAACGGTAGAAGCCGCTGATGGGAACGCCGGGTTCTTCGCGGACCTTTTCGGCGGGGGCGTTGTTCTCGGAGGGAATGATGAATCGCTGCCGACACTTCGTGCATCGCGCGCCCCTGCCGGCATACTTCGCCTCGAAAGCGCACAGGTTGCGGCAAGTCGGACACCTGAAAACGATGGCCATTTCAACTTCACTTTCTCTTAATATCCTGCTCCGAATTCATGGCGTCGATGAAGCACTTCAGGTCGTTGGCCCATTTTTGGGCTTCGAGCAGGTCAACTTCGCCCTGTTTGACGAGCATCGCCAGATGCCTCTCCAGCGTGATCATTCTTTCATCCGGCTGGTCTTTGGTCTTGACCTGGAGCACCGAATATATCTGTTCGATCTTGCCCTTGCGGATGAGATTCGCCACGGCATAGTTGTTGTTGAGGATTTCCATCGCGACGACTCTTCCCTTGCCGTTCTTTCGCGGGACGAGTTTCTGGCTGATGACGTTTGCAAGCCCCAATGAAAGTTGATTGCGCACCTCGTCCTGCCTGCCGGTGGGGAAGAAATCCAGGATGCGCGTGATCGACCCCACCACGTCGCGTGTGTGCAGCGTTGAAAAAACAAGATGTCCCGTCTCGGCGGCGGTCAGCGTCATCGAAACGGTTTCGGCGTCGCGCATCTCGCCGACAAAAATGATATCCGGATCCTCCCGCATCATCGCTCGCAATCCGTCGGTGAAGTGCTCGACGTCTCTGCCCACCTCGCGCTGCGAGATCATGGAGTTTCTCTGTTTGAAGAGATATTCGATGGGGTCCTCCAACGTGATGATCCTGCAGGCGGTGTTTTCGTTTATGCGTTTGATCAGCGAGGCGATGGTGGTGCTTTTGCCTGCGCCGGTTATACCGGTAAAGAGGACCAGGCCGTGTTTCTTGCGGACGATATCCTGCCATACGGTATTGGGAAAGCCGATTTCCTCCGGCCTGGGTATGTCCAGACCCAGCGCACGGATAGCCGCGGCCAGGCCGTCATTATCCAGAAATACGTTTATTCGAAACTGAATCTCCCCCAACCGGTACGAACAGTCGACGGCGGTGTCCTTTTTCAGCGCCGCCAGGGCCTTTTCGCCGATCAACGGGAATACGAGCTGCTCGAACATCTCGTCGGTAACCGGCGCCCCCTTGAGCTTGACCAGGTCGCCGTCGACACGATAGACGGGAACCGTCCCGATCTTGATGTGCAGATCGGAGACACGCAGGGCGCCCTGCTTTTCGAAGTAGGTCAACATATCGATCATGCTCAGCATCTGGCCTTCGCCGCCGGGATAAACCTTTGAATGGACCGTTATTTCCGAACTCATACAAACCCCTTTTTGACGCTATTCATAACCAATGCCGTCGGCATGTCATTATACCAGTTTTCCGCCCCCAATGCAACGTCCGGTTTTATTGTCTTGACATTGCTCGATTTGCCGCCGATATTGGCGATATGACCGGACACGCAAAAAACCTGTATATCATTGACGGGCACGCCCATATCTACGCCGCCTACTATGCGCCGATGCGGCCGCTGAGCAGCCCTTCCGGCGAGCCGACCAAGGCGACCTATGTCTTCACCACGGCGATACTCGGACTCATCAAACGCAGGAAGCCCGATATGCTCGTGGTGGCGATGGACTCCAAAGGACCGACGTTTCGCTCGGAGATTTACGCCGAGTACAAGGCCCATCGGCCGCCTATGCCGGACGATATGCCCGTGCAGATAGACCGTATCGAGCAGATTTTGAACGCCATGAACATTCCCATTCTCCGCGTGGACGGTTACGAAGCCGACGACATAATAGGAACGCTTGCCCGGCGTGCGTCGGAAAAAGGCATCGACACCTTTATCTGCTCCAAAGACAAGGACATGCTCCAGCTTCTCGACGAGCACACGTTTGCCTACGACATGAAGAAAGACGAGATCACCGACACCGAGTCGATGAAGGCCCAAATGGGCATAACGCCTGCGCAGTTTATCGACGTCCTCGCCCTGCAAGGCGATACGGCCGACAATATCCCCGGCGTCAAGGACGTGGGGCCCAAGACGGCGATTCAGTGGATACAGAAATACGGCTCCTTAGAGGAACTGTACGCCCACGCCGACGAGATCGCCGGCAAACGCGGCGATAATCTGCGAAGCTCGAAGGACCAGGCGCTGATGAGCCGCCAACTCGTGATAATCAACCGCCAAACTCCTATCGAAATCGATTACGACGCCTTCGCATTATCCGAGCCGGACAAGGCCGGACTCGGCGAGTTGTTTGCCGAGTTGGGCTTTACGCGCCTTATTACCCAGCTTGGCCTGCCCAAAGTCGAAGGAACCGAGGCAGCCGAAGCAGTCAAATCCAGGAAAACAGGTAAAAAAGACTACAAGCTGATCGACACACAGGAAAAGTTCGACAAATTCGTCGCCGAACTGAAAAAGCAGAAGATATTCGCCGTCGATACCGAGACCACCGCTCTGGACGCCATGCGCGCCGATCTCGTCGGCATGAGTTTTTGCTGGGTGGCGCACGCGGCGTACTATCTTCCGGTTAAAGCGCCGTTAGGACAGAAACATCTGGACGTCGGCATTGTTCGCAAAAAAATCGCACCCCTCCTCGCCGATGAGAAGATAAAGAAAATCGGCCAGAACATAAAATATGACATGCTCATTTTGCACAATGCGCAGATGCCGCTCAAGGGCATTTACTTCGACACGATGGTCGCCTCTTACTGTCTCGCCGCCGACCGGCAGAGCCATTCGATGGACATGATGGCGAAGGACTATCTCGACTATGAGCCGATCCCCATATCGGCCCTGATCGGCAAGGGCAAGAACCAGCTCACTTTCGATATGGTCGATACGCAGGCCGCCGCCGAATACGCCGCCGAAGACGCCGATGTGACGTTGCAGCTTTACGAATACCTGACGGCGCAACTCGATGCGCAACCCGGGATCAAAAAGCTCTTTGATGAAGTGGAAATGCCCCTCGTCTCGGTGCTTGCGCAAATGGAACAAAACGGCGTCTCGCTCGACGTCAGGCTTCTCAGAGACATGTCGCATACTATCACCGAAAACATCGAGCGTTTGAAGGAGGATATCTACGCTCGGGCGGGGACGGTTTTCAATATCGACAGCACAAAGCAGCTTTCGCAGGTGCTCTTCGACCGGCTGGGCCTTACATCGCTTAAGATGGGCAAGACAAGCAGAAGCACCGACGCGGCGGTTCTGGACCAGATCAAAAGCGAACATGAAATCGTTCCGCTGATCCTACAGTACCGCCAATTGGTCAAGTTGAAAAACACTTACGTCGACAAGCTCGGCAAGCTCATCAATCCGCGGACCAACCGCGTCCACGCCTCATTCAACCAGACCGTTACCGCTACCGGCAGACTGAGTTCCTACTACCCGAATCTCCAGAATATCCCCGTTCGCACGGAATTGGGGCGAAAGATACGCTCGGCATTCATCCCCGCCGACAAGAACGACTGCATACTCAGCGCCGACTATTCCCAGATCGAACTGCGGCTGCTGGCTCACTTCTCCGACGACGAGGCCCTGAAACAGGCCTTTGCCGAAGACCGCGACATTCACGCCTTTGTCGCATCGCAGGTCTTCGGCGTGCCCCTGTCGGAAGTAACCGGTGATATGCGAGCCCGCTCAAAAGCGGTCAACTTCGGCATCATCTACGGGCAGGGCGCCTTCGGTCTGTCGCAATCGATCGGCATCAGCCAGACCGAAGCGAAAAAGTTTATCGATGACTACTTCGCCCGATACAGTTCCATCCGCGCGTTCATGGACGGCGCGGTCGCCAGGGCCAAAAAAGACGGTTTCGCCGAGACCATGTTGGGCAGACGTCGCCCCATCACGGGCCTTTTGGCCAGGAACTTTAACAAACGCGCCCAGGCCGAGCGCCTGGTAATTAACACAATCATCCAGGGCTCCGCCGCCGACCTCATCAAAGTCGCCATGATAAACATCCAGAAAAAAATCGACGCCGAAGAAATGCCCGTCAAAATGATCCTCCAGATACACGACGAACTGGTCTTTGAGCTGCCAAAAAAAGACGCCGCCAAATACGCC
>QNBS01000116.1 GCA_003644175.1 Planctomycetota bacterium
GGAAGCCGGAGATTGACTTTAGCAGGCCGACGACGCCCAGGCGTGTGAAGAGCTGCCAGAAGAACCACAGCACCGGGGCAAGACGGGGCAGGATCGTATCGGCATGGAGGTAATAGACGCTCTTGGGGATGATATCGACGAAGAGGAACAGCAGGGGGGTCATGACGGCGGCGGCGTAGAATTCGGCCGAATGGGTGGCCTGGGTCCTGCTTAGTAAGATGAAGGTTACGATGCTGGTCGAGGCGTAGTTGGCGAGGTTGTTGCCGATAAGGGCGGTCAGGACCATGCCGTGGCTGTCGCTTACGACCTTGTCGAGGATGCTGTAAAAGGGTCTGTGCTCCTGGATGCCGAGCCGGAGACGAAAGCGGCTGAGCCGGTAGATGCCGGTTTCTGAGCCGGCGAAGAAGCCGCCCAGGAGCACGAGGCCGACTACAGCAGCTATTTGACAGATAAGGATCATTGGGCGCTCCCATCCACTTGCGCTTCGCTCCAGTGGCTGCCACCCATCCGGGCAAACCGGAAATCCGAAATCCTAATATCTAAATTCGAAACAAATCTCAAATTAAAATGCTCCAAATCAAAAAAAATGACCATATAAACTTTAATTTGATTGCTCCTCTGTATCCGGCTGGAGTGTTAGGATGAGGGTTTCGATGCGGTGCTTTTTTACCTTTTCGACTGTGAGTGTGATGTTCTTTAAGTGTGCGACGTCTCCGGGTGTGGGTATGCTGCCGAGCAGGGCGGCGGTGAATCCGCCTACGGTGGCGAGGCGGCTCTTGCCGGGGTCGATTCCGAATGCTTCGGCCCAGTCGTGGATTGCAAGATTGCCGGCGATACGATATTGGGCAGGTGCGATCTGCTCGATGGCTGCGGCGCCTGTGGGCTGGGCGGCGATGGGGCCGATGAGTTCGTCGATGATATCGGCCAGGAAGACCTGGCCTGCAATTCCGCCGTATTCGTCGACGACGACGGCCATGTCCGTTCGCCGGTCCTGGAAGAAGCCGATGAGCGATTCGACGGTTTTCTGTTCGGGGACAAAATTAACCTCCTCGATGAGGTCTCTGACGGGTTTTTCGGGCTCAAGGAGGAGTTTCCTGATGTGCACGAAACCGGCTATGTCGTCAAGCCGGCGGGTGTAAACGGGCATTTTCGTGAGGTTGTTTTCGGACATGATCCTGCGGACGGTCGGGCCTGGGCTTGAGATTTCGCATGCCTGCATGTCGACGCGGGGCCGCATTACATGACGGACTTTCAGGTGGCTGAATTCGAGGATCTCCAGCAGAAGCTGATTTTCGCCGGCAGTGATGAGCCCTTGCTTGCGGTTAGCCTCGATGAGCGTCTTCAGGCGGCTTACATTGGCCTCCATGCCGTCGGCGTCGGGCCGGGGACGGAAGGCGAGCATGCGAACTGTGGGCTTGACGACGGTCAATTCAAAGAGGGCGAGCAGGGGGGCTAAAAGACGTACGAAGACATAGCATACGGGCGTTGCGGCGAGGCAGAAACGTGTCGAATTGGACCAGGCAAGCGATTTCGGCAGCATTTCGCCGAAGAGGAGCAGCGCGATGAAGGAAACGACGCCTGCGATGCCCGCCGCTGCGGGATGGGTGGTTTGGGCCAGGTTGATGGCGAGCACGCTTGCCAGGGCGAAGTAGAGGACATTGACCGTCATGTTGCCGAGGAGTATGCTCGTTAGCAGGCGATTGGGCATGCGGAGGAGTCGGGCGGCCATGTTCTCAAGACGACGCGCAGAACCGGCGAATGCCTGCAGGCGGCGACGGGACAAATTGAAAAACGCGGTCTCCGACCCGGAGAAAAACGCCGAGCAGCACAGCAGCATGAGCATCAGGATTATTCGCCAGATGTTAGCAAGAAAAACGGCCACTGCACATCCATCCTCTCTCGACGAAGCCCGATCTCCCGGCTCATGGGGTCGGCAGGCTGATTCTAAAGGTTGTTCCGCGACCGGGCTGCGAGTCGACGGAAATGGCGCCGTTGTGCGCTTCGACGACGCGTTTGCAAAACGCCAGTCCGAGACCTGCGCCGTGTCGTTCGGCTTGCGACGATTCGGTCTTCGTGGTGTAAAACGGCTGGAATATCTTTTCAAGATCGCACCGCTCAATGCCGCAGCCGGTGTCTGTAATTTCGATCCTCATCGAGCCGGTGTTCTGCTGTGCGCTGATGGTGAGCGTGCCGCCTTTGGGCAGCATGGCCCGTCGTGCATTGAGAATCATATTCATAAGAACCTGCTGGAGAGCGATGTCTTCTGCAAAAACGGTTAACTCGTCATCGACCTCGACGACGACTTTGATTTGGTCCTTTGAAAAGTCGCGGGCCATGCAGGAGAATATCTGTTCGATCATGGTCTTGACGGAATGCCAGTCCATCTTGCGTGGCCCGCCGTTTGCCATGGCTAACATGCTGTCGAGTATCTTAGCGGCGCGACGTGAATTGGCGGTCGTTTTCTCAAGGGCTTTCCTGGTGAGTTCGCCGTCTTCGGGATGCTTCATCGCCAGGTACGCATAGTTGCCCAGTGGCGTAAGAATGTTGTTCATCTCGTGTGCGATCATCGCGGAAATCATGCCTATGTTGGCCAGTGCCTGCATGCGGCCCAACTGCGATCTCAATTCATCGCTCATTTCCTGCTGCGTCGCCAGTCTCCGGTGCAGCGATTGTCGTTTCTCAAGTATGCCCGCCAATGATCATCTCCGTGGGGCTTGAGCCGCCCAAAAAAGAAACTTGTGTTGTCAACGGTCCATGGTTAACATCATATAAACTGATAATTGGTAACACTTTAGCCACGTGTAGGAAAAACATGAAACCGCCTTCGGCGGAAGCTATTTTATTCTGGATTCCCGCTTTCGCGGGAATGACAAGCGAATCTTACACTTGGCTAAAGTGTTACCTTATTCTGGATTCCCGCCTGCGCGGGAATGACAAGGGGCAGGTGTAACCGACTCTTGTCACAGTGTTTGTATCGACATTTTTGCGGATTTGGCTTGAAAGATGGACGAAAAGGCGGTTGTTGAGTATTTATTAGCACTCTTAGAGCAACACAATGTCGCCATCCGCACCGAGGCATTGGGCGGCAGGGGAGGCGGGGTGTGCAAGCTGAAGGATCGGACGGTGGTTTTTGTGGATTCTGAGGCGCCGGCGGCGGAAACGGCTGTAATGTGCGCCCATGCGGTGAATGACCTCGTGGAGACGGAGAAAATGTATATTGTGCCTCAGGTGCGTGATTTTCTTGAAAAACACACGTTGACAGGTTGACCGGGGTACGTTAAAAGCATAGAATGTGTTAGCGTTTACCGTGAGTACCCTTAGGGTAGTAAATTCTCGCGAGTATCCCCTTTAAGGGCCTGTTGCCCAAATACGAAGCACTAAATCCGAAATACGAAACAAGCACTAAATACCAAAATCCAAATGTGCAAACGGGAATTGGCAATCGTGAGCAGCATTATGGTTGAAGATAACAGCGAAAAGGGCGAGCCGAGTGTGCTCGTTGTAGATGATAATCAGCAGAATCTCGAGTTGCTGGTGGCGTATCTCGAGGATGTTGACTGCAAGGCGCTTGCGGCCAGTGACGGCGGCGAGGCCCTGGAGATCGTGAAGACTTCTTCGCCGGATCTGATTCTGCTGGACGTTATGATGCCTAAGATGAGCGGTTTCGAGGTTTGCCGACGGATTAAGAACGACCCGAAGACCGCCGACATTCCGGTTATTATGGTAACAGCGCTTAACGAGATGGGGGATATTGAGCGTGCGATCAACTCCGGCACGGACGATTTTCTGAGCAAACCGATTAACAAGTGGGAGCTTGTTACTCGTGTCAAGACAATGCTCAAACTCAAGCACGTCACGGACAAGCTGGAAAGAACGCTTGCCTACCTGAGTGAAATTGAAGAGCAAACACATGCAGCAAAGAACGGGTAGCCGATCACGGTTGCCGCTTTGCTGTGCGGTCGCCCGGTAAGACATTTCTGCAGCAGTATCAGGGTAAACCCGATAACTCGATACTGATACCGAGACAACCCCTACATCCATCACAACTGCCGGACGCTCTGCTCCGATAACTTTTAAGTTGCTTTGTTTTGCCCAAAACTGCGTAAAGGGGGTCATTATGGTTGTCGATATTCGGTGTGGAGCGATGATTAGCTATGTTTCCATAATGTTTACGAGAATATCGAATGAGCAAGCTATTGGAGATTTTTGGCAGAGCGATAACGGTCGATACGGCCGATTTGATATGGCACTGGTTCAGCGTTTTGAAGACGGACGGCGCCGAGAAGGGCGGCGGCCGGTCGAGCGAGTTGGACGAAGTGATCGACCTGCTGGGCGAGCACAAACTGGACGAGGCGCGTGAGAAGCTGAATTTTCATCTCTTTGAACATCCCGACTGCTCCATGGGGCGTATGGCGGCGGCTGCGATCAGTCTTCACCAGAACGCCATTGAAGATGCGATCGAGCAGTTGCAGTCGGTTTATATGCGTCAGCCGAGCAACACTATGGCGTTGTACACGTTAGGCTATTGCTACGAACGCTTAGGCAAAGAGGCCGAAGCGATCGAGTTCTACCAGGACTGCATAAAGTTCAAAAGCCACCTTCAGCTTCCGCGTCAGAGAATGGCGGCGGTTTACTTCAAGAACGGTCGGCTTGACAATACCATTACCGAGTATGAGGCGTTGGTCGCGGAGTACCCCGAGGACATCGCTTCGATGGTTATATTAGGGTATCTTTATATCGCCAACCATCTGTACGAAAACGCAATCAGCACGTTTAATATGGCGATCGTCTCGCACCCGGATAATTTCCATGACGATATGCCGCAGGACGAGCTGAACGAACTTATCGATTCCGGCCAATACGACCGCGCCATTGAGAACGTGCAGCATCTGATGAGCACCGTGGGCGAGATTCCCGATCTTTATGTAAGAATGGCGGACGTCTACAGCCGTGTGGGGCACGTTGCCGACGCAATCGTCAATTATGAAAATGCGATTCGTATGCAGCCCAACTATCTCGAAGCCACGATAAAACTCGGGACGCATTACCTTCGGTCCCAACGTCCGGCGCTTGCGGCCGAACAGTTCAACAGGGCGGTGGAGATAAACGACGACATTGTGGATGCCTACATCGGGCTGGCGACGGCACAGTTACTTGACGACGAAATGGATAGCGCACATTCAACGCTTTCCTTAGCGGCTGCAATCCAGCAAAACAGCACGCTGCTGTTCTCCGAGACGGCTACGCTGCACTTGCAGACAATGCTGCAGGACGAATCGGAACCGGGCGCAGACGGCGGTCCGGTTATTGAAATCGCCGATGTCATCAAGGCCCATGAATCGCAGATGGCCAAGACGCCCGAAAGCGCCGACATCCACTACAAGTACGCCATACTCATGCTCATTAGAGGGGATATGGCCAAGGCGGCGCAGTCTTTCGAACGTGCCCTTGAGATTAATCCGACCCATCACCGCGCCCGCACCAAACTCGTGCTGTGTCTGCATGAAACCGACCGCCAGGACCCGGCGGCTGATCTCCTGACAAAGGTCGAATCGATCAGTCCGGATATGCTGGAATTGCATTACAGAACCGCGATTCTCTACTGCGACCGCAGGAAGTTCGGCGAGGCGCTGGCCCATCTGGAAAGCGCTATGAAGAATAACTTCACCGAGCCGGACGCCGTGGTGAATGTAGCGGTTGTGCTTGAAAATCTTGGTTTGATAGATCGGGCCGTGGCCACGTGGGACAGGCTGACCGAAACGGCCCACCACGCCATCAGCGCCCGCTACCGATAATTTAATGGTATAGGAATTTGTATTAGCCACAGAGTCCGTACAGAGAACTCAGAGAAAAAAAAGAAATATATAATTCTCTGTGATCTCTGTGTCCCGTTCGGCTACGCTCAGGGCAGGCTCTCTGTGGCAAAAAGTTCCGCCAAAGGCGGTTAAATTTACCTGTACCCGTGCGGACAAATGTGTCGCCGCGATACTAATCGTCGGAAAGGTCCGGGAGCCTTGTATTTATGGCAAATGAATTAGCCGCGTTAACCGAATTCACGAGCAGCCTCTTTGGGCACGCTTATTTGTGCCTGCCCTGGTTCTGCAGGAACCATCGAGACTATCGGTGCCAGGTGCGCGACTACCGGAAGGCCATTACGGTCCTTGCGTGCATCAAGAAGAACCGTCCGTTGTTTTTCGGGCCGGACCCTCGTCTTGCCGGGGCCAACGCCAAACTGCTTAAATGCTACGATCATCTTGCGCCGGCAGGGGACAGTAAAGCCAACAGCGCCTCGCTTGGCTACTATGGCCGGGCCTGGCATGAGGCGTGGAAGAATCGGACCCATCTGCAGCTTCGAGGGCACGAGGTCAGGCTGATGCGATTCTTTCACGAACTTATCTCCAAAAGCGATGCAACACACCTGGGCGAACTGATTGCAATGGCGCGTGTGGTGGACAGGGACGTTATATCGCCGGCTCGCTCCATAATTTTGCCTGACGGCTGGGATACGCTCAAGAGGCTGCAAGCGGCGCGTGATACGTTAGGCCAACAGCGGCAAAAGCTGTTAGGCGCCGCTCAAGCGGCGCGTGAGAACCTGCAGAAGGCTCGCAGGAAGGATGCGGACTGCTACAGGGCTTATCAGGCGGCGCTTAGAGAGTATAAACGCGCGGTCTATCTTAGAATCAGCGAGTTGTTCGACGAACACGACTGGTATCCCACAGTCGACGGAGCGACCCTTCATATCGTTTTGAAGAACGAAGGGCTCCAGGAGTATCTTCCGTACAGCTTCAGGGGGCGCCTGGGCTTCCAGCCGACGGGCCATCCTCTGACGTTTTATACGTACGAAGGGCTCGAGCTTGAAAAGCCCCCCTTAAACGACGTCCGCATGAATATGAACTACGGCGTAGCCGAGGCCGATAAGGATTACGGCATACACCCTGTCAGCGACGGCACATTCTATTGCTCGACTCGTCCGCAGGTGGGCAACAGCGAATTAAAATACTACACGCTGGAATACAAGCGTCGGGCCAGACGGATGAAATATGACACGGTCGGCGAATTGGGCAAATCCATCAGGAAGGTCCGCCGCCGTCTGTTGAAGCATGCCCGGTCCGCCGACCGCGACACCAGAATCCGGGCGCTGATGTGCCTGATCATCGACACACGGTGCGCGCGTATCGGCAATAGCGAGTCGGCCAGGGGCGAGAAGAAAACTTACGGCATTACGACGCTGCTGACGAGAAAACACGTGCATGTCAAGGACGGTTATATCAC
>QNBS01000117.1 GCA_003644175.1 Planctomycetota bacterium
CGCCAGCATCAGCAAGACAACCGACCTTGTCGGCGAGATTGCCGCCGCCTCGCAGGAACAGGCTCAGGGCATCGACCAGGTCAATACTGCTGTTGCCCAGATGGATAAGGTAACCCAGCAAAATGCCGCCAATGCCGAGGAATCCGCAAGCGCTTCTGAGGAACTCAGTGCCCAGGCGGGATCACTGCGGGAAATGGTGCAGGAGTTTACTCTGACCAACTCCGGCCGGAACTCCGGTTATCATCAGAACGTCAGGACGCCCGCCGTCGCGACAGCAGCGCCGGCTGGAAGGACCCTGGGTGCATCCGATCACACTTTTCATCAGATAGCGGCCAAAGCGAACACAACACCCGCCAGGCCGCAAAAGGCTCAGGCGAAGGTCGCGGCGGAAAAAGCAATCCCGCTAAATGACAGTGAGGACCTCAGCGATTTTAACTCTTAACACAATGCAAACTGCATTGATTACACCTTAACAGCAGGCGGGTAAGGTTAAATTCTTACCCGTCTGCTATTATTGATGTCAGCTTTTGCCCCGGTCCGGTAAACCCGCCGCTGCGCCAAGTGCTTTTTCCACGGCTTTGAGCAGTTTGTCCCTGTCGCACGGTTTACCTAATCGCGGGCTGTCGCCGAACATGATGTCCTGACCGGCGATTTCCTGCTCCGAGAAAAGGCAACTCAAGAATATCACCGGTATTTCGCTTGTCTCGGCGGCCTCCTTGAGACTCAGGCGAACAAGTCCGCCGGGCATCCGGGGCATAAACACATCAAGGATGATCAGGTCAGGTCTGTTTTCCAGGGCGAGCCTGAACGCATCCCTGCCGTCACATGCTGTAATAACTTCATAATCGGCCTGTTCCAATACTTTCGCAAGAACAGACAAGTCGCCGGCGTTGTCATCGGCTATAAGGATCCTTCGTTTATCCACCCCCCCAATCCTCTCATACCAAAAAGGGTATCACTTGTGCACCGCTTTCTTCTCCAGACGCAGCCTGACCGCCTCCAGCAACTCACCCATGTCGTACGGTTTGGCAAGCCGAATATGCCCGGCAAAAAGCGGTCCTTCCTTGTGCGGGCCGCGATCCGAAAATGTGCAACTCAGGAATATGATGGGGATATCCTTCGTCTCGGGGTCCTCCTGGAGCGTAAGACCCACCGATCCTCCCGGTATGTCGGGCATGAGCACATCCAGTATCACGATATCCGGATGTCTGTCGTGGGCGATCCTGAGTGCGTCCCTGCCGTTGTCGGCCGTGAGCACCTCATAACCGCCCCCCGTGGCGAGCCCTTTCTTGAGAACCTTCAATACATCCGGCTCGTCATCAACAATCAGAATCGTTTTCTCGCCCATTCGCTCGTCCCCTCTCAAGCATCGGCATCGTCAAGAGCAAATTTTCTATCGGCTTATATCATAGTCGTATTAATCAGCCGTTTGCTGTTCGGTGTGGCGTTTTGCTGAAAAGCTATGGGTAACTCTCCCATGCCGGGTATGGGAGAATCTGCTGCTGTCCGATATGCCGAATGTTTGAACGCCAAACGGTCGGGCGCCCCGCCGTCCTGTTGCTGCACGTCGTAAACCCGGAAGAAGCCCTCTACAGGTTCGTTATTCCCTCGCGAACAGCGAACTTGACAAGCCCGGCGATGTTGTCGATGTGGAGTTTGTCCATGATTTGACGGCGACAGGCATCTACCGTCTTTGGGCTGATGTGAATCTGCCTGGCGATTTCTTTCGACGACATGCCGTTTGAGAGATGCCGCAGAATCTCCTGCTCACGATTCTTCAGGATCCACGCCTCAGCCATACAGTCCGGATCGGCATGTTTTACATAACGGCCGGTGATCGCATTCATAATCCTCGAGCAAAAGTACGTCTCGTTGTTGCAGACAGCCTTTATCGCCGTCGCCAGTTCGTCAAACGTCGAATCCTTCAGCACGATGCCCACGATGCCCGCGCCGATTGCGCTGTCAATGCACCGACGCGGCAGTGTTGCGGCAAGCAGGAGGATCTTCACCTCGGCATTTGCGCTCAAGATGAAGCCCGCCGCCTCGATACCGTCCATATCCGGCATTGCGTAATCCATCAAGATCACATCAGGGCACAATTGGGCGGCGAGTTTGACCGCCTCAGTGCCGGTGGCGGCTTGCCCCACTATCTCCATCGAAGGGTACTTTCGTATCAGCACCCCCAATCCGTCGCGCATGATCTCGTGGTCGTCGACTATAAGTATTCTGATTCTGTCCCCGTTGCCCATTTTGCCGCCCCCGGAAAACAACCCCATTTATGATGAATCAACGCTAATAATATCGGCTCTTGGGTTCGCCGCGTAAACAGGGAAATTGCTAAAACTCAAGACCTTTTTGCTGTGCGGGCTGTAGAAAAAGACGGGTTGCTAATCGGTAATTCCGCCATACCCCTGACGACTGCTCCCGCAGGGGTTGTTTCCATCCCGGGTTATGCTTCCAGCGACGTCAAACCTTCGCGAATCGCATACTTAACCAGTTCGGCGACGCTGTCGATATCCAGTTTGCTCATAATTCGCCTGCGACAGGCGTCTATCGTCTTGACGCTCAGGTCCAACTGCAGCGCGATTTCCTTGGAACTGTTGCCGTCCCCGACCAGTTTGAGCACTTCGCTTTCTCTGTCCGTCAGCATATTCTTCGAAGAATCTCCGCCGACACGGTCCTGCACATAGTCGTCCACCACAATCCGCGTAATCTTCGATGAAAGGTAAATCTCATTGCCCATCACCGTAGTTATCGCATTAACCAGTTCCGGAAACGCGTTTTCCTTCAAAACATATCCCGAAGCGCCTGCCTTGAGCATTTCAATGATAAAGCCTTTTTTGGAATGCATCGAAAGAGCCACTATCCTGGTATCCGGCCGGCTGCTCACAATCCGGCGCGTTGCATCGGCGCCGTCAACACCGGGCATGTTCACATCCATCACCACAACGTCCGGTTCGAGTTCTTTCGCCAATTCAATGGCTTTCAGCCCGTCGTTTGCCTCCCCGACAACCTCCATATCGGAGTTCTTCTCCAGAAGCAGACGCAAACCCTGTCGCATGATTTCATGATCGTCAACAAGCAGAACTCGCAGTGTCATATATCGGACCTCCTTTTCAATGGTGCAATCAACACAAACGTGCTCCCCTGACCGGGAAGCGATTGGATTTCCATGCTGCCGCCGATGTAATCGAGACGCTCACGGATATTAAACAGCCCGAAGCCCCCCGTCCGGTGCATCGTCAGATCCGTGTGATCCACATCAAAACCCACACCGTCGTCGCTTACAATTGTGCACACCGACTCGCCAACCCTTTCAATGCAAACGGATACCTTGTGCGCCCCGGCGTGTTTGATTACGTTGACGAACAGTTCGCGAATCGACTGGAACAGCAGCACACGAACATCGTCATCCAGCGGTTTTTCCTGCTGGTCGTCGTAAAACTCGTAATCGATAGAGTGCTGCCGGCAAATCAGGTCGTCAGCCAACTCGTCCACCGCCGCCGATAAGCCTAATTTGTACAACGTCGGCGAACTGATATCAAAAGTCATATTGCGCATATCTTCTATGGCCTGGTTCAGAGTCTCGGACACGTCGCCAAACAGCGCCTCGTCGATTCCTTCCGAAGATTGCCGGAGCAGGTCCAGTTTGATCATCGAAAGAGCCAGACCCTGAATAACATTGTCGTGAAGGTCCGTGGCGATCCGACGCCGCTGGCGCTCCTCGGCCAACGACAGTTGTGAAGCCTGGCTCCGCAGTCTCTGCTGATATTCCAGCATGGCCTTTTCAGCCATTTTCCGCTCGGTGATGTTGCGGGCAATCATTATCGCCCCATGTACGCGACCATGGCTGTCTCGCAAAGGCACTCCGATGTTCTCCCAGCAGATTTGACGCTCCGATCCCTCCATGATCGGAAAACACAGACTTGATTCTTCAATCCGTCCTGACTCAATCGCCTTCTTGCAGACACACTGTTCATCTTCGGATATGCAGGTCTGATAAGCCTCACAACAGCACCTTCCCAATATGTCGGGATTCAACTCAAGGGCGGCCCTGTTCGCCCAGAGAACCTTCGAATCCATCCCCACCTGCAGTATCGTATCAGGCGAAGCATCCAGAATCGAACGCATCTTATCTTCGCTCTCGCGCAGGGCATCTTCCATCCGCTTGCGCCCGGTTATGTCCCGCGCGATCGTCGATGCGCCTACGGTATTTCCTTCTGTGTCCTGAATCGGGGAGATGGTCAGTGAAACGTGTATCCGCCCGCCGTTTCTGGTCGTGTGCACCGTTTCAAAGTGGTCTATTTTCTCGCCGCGCTTCAGGTTTTCGAGTATGGTTGCCACTCCATCCGGATCATCCGGCGGCAGAAGTATTGAAATGGGTTTGCCCCGCACCTCGTCGGCGCTGTAACCGTAGATCCTTTCGGCTGCGCGGTTCCAGTTTGTAATCCTCCCGTCAAGGTCTTTGCCGATAATCGCATCATCCGACGATTCCACAATGGCCGCAAGACGCGTAACTTCGGCAATTACCCGTCGGCGCTCGGTAACATCGGTTACGGAGATTCGAATTCGCCGGCTGCCGTTCTTGTCGTCCCTCACGACAAGGCTGTCCAGTTGTGCATAGAATTCACAGCCGTTGTCTTTGACCAGTTTCAACGGACAGGTCTGGCTCGTATGCTTCTCGATACTCAGGGCGCAGTGATGAACAAAGATATCCTCAAAGCCCGGGGCGACAAAATCTGTGAATGCCCTTGTCACAAGTGCGTCTCTGCCGACACCCAGCAAATCCATTGCCGTATGATTTGCGTCCGTGATCAGATAGTCCTGATCAAAAGTGAAATAACCCACCGGAACAAAATCATACAGGTCGGAAAGCTTGTCTCGCGACTCTTCCAGTTCGGCCTGGATGCGGGACAATTCCGCATTTTGCCGCAACAACTCACCCTGAGACGCATGCAACTCCTCAATAAGCCGCGCAATCTCATCCGCCGACATCTTCCCAATTATTGCCGTGCCCTGTTCCAGCAGTTGCCCCGCACGGTGTCTCAGTTCGTTGGGTCGTTCGTACCGGACTTGTGTATGCTCCATGCCCTGGTTCTCCCGGCGTACATTTATGTCCGCCCCACGCTGCTTCCATGGACGTACCGCCTGCACAATACCATACCCCGCCCACAATTCAAGCCCATTTTGCCATATTTTTATTCCCGGATAGTGGACAAAAAAATCTACACTTGATTGGACCTGGGGGGAGGCTGTCGGCCGGCTCGGTCAATATACCGGCGTTGTCGCAAAAAAGGCAAAGGTCAGCACCAGAATGATCCACGCTACGACCAGCCAGAAATGTTCGTCCTGGGCCAGATGCTCGACCCACGGCACAAAACCGCCTCTTTCGGGCAAATGAGCCAATCGCATCCACTTGTTTGATAAAGGGTGCATCCTGTTTCCCTCACAAACACGTTCCCCTCTCTCGCAATATATCGCTTTTTCATTGATCCCTTATTATACTATACCACATATTGAGCCCAAAGGTGCGGCCAAAGCAAATATATCGGGCCAATCCGCCTGCATGATCGTCGAGGCAGGTCCGCAGAACTCGGAATATGCCCTATACGCCTGCCGCCTGGAGCCAGCGTTCGGCGATCCATGCGTGGGCCCAGGTAAAGGGATGGACCATGTCCTCTGCCCATTGGGCGGGCGGGATCCTGCCGATTTGCTCATCGATGTGCTTTTGAAGCGGCACAAGGACCGCGTCAAACTCCACGGCCAGACGGCCGGCGACATCGATGTAGTGGCGCAGGTCGCCGAACATGACGTCATTGTCGTCGTCGCAGAACATAAACGGTTCCATCAGCACAATGCGGCTGTCGCACTGCGTCTGGGCCGTCTCCAGCATGTACCGGCAGTTGTCCTCGTACTCGGCCGGCGCAACACCCTTGACCGCGGCGTCGCTGTCGTTATGGCAATACCACAGGTCGTTAATCCCGATCATGAGACTGAGGATGTCGGGCTGCTCCTGGAGGCAGTCGCGGTCCCATCGCCACTTCAGCGACCGAGTCGTGTCGCCGTTGACGCCTTTATTGACTATTTTAAGGTTCAACTGCGGGTAACGCGCAAGCAGCAGATTGCCCGCAAAAAAGACATAACCCTGTCCCAGCCTGTCAACGCCCACCTCACGCCGCCCGGCATCGGTGATACTGTCCCCGATAAAAAGTATCGTCTCATTCGCCTCAAATTCAATTCGATCCGCCACTTTATTCTCCAAAACAGAAAATCAAAATAAGCAAGCGTCAATTCTATCCGCTTGCGATGGTTTTGCAAAGCTTGTCTGAATAATGAAAAGTAATACCATTCTCTCAAAAAGCCGATAGAATGAACCCAATGGCGGCAAAGAGACAAAAAGACAGGCTCGAGGTCATCCGCGAAAGGATCAAGTCGTTTCCGACGGGGCCGGGTCTTTATTTTATGAAGGCGCCCGGCGACGTTGTGCTCTATATCGGCAAGGCCAGGAACCTTCGCGCCCGCGTTGCCGGTTATTTCCAGCCCGGCGCAGACCTCATGACCAGCCGCGGGCCCAAAATCCTGGAAATGATAAACAAAGTCGAAACAGTCGATTATCTGGAAGCGAAAAGCGAAGTCGACGCCATCCTCCAGGAAGCACGACTGATCAAGGACATTCGCCCCGCTTACAACACGGCCCTGGTCGACAACAAGACGTTTCCATATATGGAGATCACGACGAGAGAGCAGTTTCCCGGCGTCTACATCACACGCAATCCGCGCAATGCACGAAGCAGGCTCTTCGGACCCTTTACCGGCGCGCGCGACTTGCGGGCGGTGCTCGTTGTGCTGCAAAAGATATTCAAGTTTCGCACGTGCAATCTGTCCATCCGCGCCGACGACGACAAGCGACGCTTCTTTCGTCCGTGCATTCTTTACAGCATCAAACAGTGCACAGCGCCGTGTGCGATGCGCATCGAGAGAGAAGAATACAGAAAGCTCATCAACGATCTTGTCAGGTTCCTGCAGTCCAGGCGCTCGACCGTTCTGCGAACGCTGAAAAAGCAAATGGATACCGCCGCCGCGGCGAGGGATTATGAAGCCGCCGCAATGTATCGCGATCGCATTCGGCTGATAGAGCGGCTCGACGATCGCGGCACGGTGGAGGGCAACGTCCAGCCGGAGGTGTTCGCGGCCGACCCTTGCGAAGCGCTCCTGAAGCTGCAAAAGCTCCTGACCGCCGCCAACCCGATCA
>QNBS01000118.1 GCA_003644175.1 Planctomycetota bacterium
ACAATACGGTGGGCAATCTTTTCACCGATGAGACGCTGCGGCAAAACCTCATCGAATTTGTTTACGCAGGCGGCGGTCTCATGGGCGTCCACGGGACGACTGTCGCCTTCACCCGCCGGCCGGGCGCTCATGAGGACTGGCCGGAGTTCGGCTTGATGCTTGGCGCGCGCGGCGCGAACCATCGCGACAGCGACGAGTGTGTGTATATCAAACTGGACGACCCGGCTCATCCGGTCAATGCCTGTTTCGCCGGCGAAGGATTCGAGTATCGCGATGAGTTCTTCCGGTATCATAAAGTTTATTCGCGCAACAGGGTCCGCGTGTTGTTGAGTATCGATACGAAGAAGACGAAGTTCGACGGCCCGCCGCGAGGCAATTGCGTGCGCGCCGATGACGATTATGCCCTGGCCTGGGTGCGACGGTACGGGCGGGGACGCGTTTTCCACTCCACCATCGCTCATAATCCGTATGTGTTCCGGGACCGCAAGATGCTCGAGTTCTATCTTGCCGCCGCGCAGTTTGCCCTCGGCGACCTGCCCGCCCCGACGATACCGACTGCGTTACTCACGCCTGCAATCCGGGCCCGGGAGCAGTTAGGTTGGCGGCTGGGGATCGAGGCCTATACATTTCATAGATATACGCTGTTCGAGGCGATCGACAAGACGGCCCAACTCGGTCTGCCCTTTATGGGCGGCTTGAGCTTCCAGAAGGTCAGCGCCGACATCGACAAGAAATTCGAGCCGGGCCTGACCGACGACGAATTGAAACAGATCCGGTTGAAGCTGGATTCGGCGGGTGTTTGCATGTTGACTTACTACTTCAATGAGATACCGCCTGATGAGGCCGGATGCCGCAGGGTCTTTGAGTTCGCCGGGAAGATCGGCATCGAGACGTTCATGTCCGAACCCAAACCCCAATCGCTCGATATAATCGAGAAATTCTGCGATGAGTACGATATTAATGTAGCAATCCACAACCACGGCCCCAAACAATCGCCTCTCTACTGGCGGCCCGAAGGGGTACTCAAAGTCTGTAAGGGCAGAAGCCCCCGCATCGGCGCCTGTGGCGATGTGGGGTACTGGATGCGAGCGGGAATCGATCCGGTTGAAGCGGTAAAGAAGCTTGGAAAACGCCTCATAACCATTCAAATGCATGATTTACACGCCAAAGGCGCAGACGCCCACGATGTGCCCTGGGGGACAGGCGCCGGCAGAGTGCGCCGGGTGATCGATGAGATGCAGCGGCTGGGCGTAAGGCCCACGATGTTTGGTCTGGAATATTCGTATGACTGGTACGATTCAATGCCTGAGATAGCAGAGTGTATCAAGTTCTTTAACAAGGTGAGTTTGGAAACGGCAAAGCCAGGAGAAGCATAATGCCCAAAGAGTATTGCAAAGAAGCGATTGACCATATTACCCGTCGCCGGTTTGTTGCAGGCGCAGCGGGAGCGCTTGCGCTGCCGGTTTTTGTCCCGGCTTCGGCATTGGGTGCAGACGGCAAGACTCCGGCCAGTGAGCGGACTACGGTTGGCCTGATCGCCCATGGCGTGATGGGCCGGGGCCATTTGCGTCGGCTGGTCGGGGATAAGGATGTCCGGGTGTTGGGTGTTTGCGATGTCGATCGCCTTCGCTGCGAGCAGGCGCTTCAGCGGGTAAAGAACCACTACGGCGCCGATCATGGCTGCACGATGTACAACGATTATCGCAAATTGCTTGCCCGCAAAGACATCGACGCCGTGGTGATCGTTACCCCGGACCATTGGCACACATTGCAGACGATCGACGCCGTCAAAGCGGGCAAGGATGTCTACTGCGAAAAGCCGATTTCGCTAACCGTTCGCCAGGGACGCGAGCTGGTTAAGGCGGTGCATCGATACGGCCGAATCTTCCAGACGGGCACACAGTACCGTTCGATCCCGACGATTCGTCGGGTCTGCGAGTTTGTACGCGCAGGCGCTCTCGGCAAGGTCAAATCTGTCTTTACGCGATGGACCAGCCTGGGCGGATTCATCGGGTCGAAACGTTTTAAGCCTTATGCCGAGGTTATGAATGTCAAAAAGTACGGCAAATCGTATGTCCCGCTGAATTTCGCCCTGCCCGCAGAAGACGTACCCGAGGGCCTGGACTGGGACCTGTGGGTTGGTCCTGCCCCGTGGCATCCCTACAACCACGTCTATCATACCAACCCGGCGCCGGGTGTGGTGCCGTGGTCGTTTTGCGAGGATTTCGGCGCAGCCTCGGTAACGTGGCACCATTCCCACAGTGCAGACGTGATTCAATATGCCCTCGGCATGGAAGAAAGCGGGCCCGTGGAGTTTATCCACCCGAGTACGGGCGAGTTCCCGACCCTTACCTGTAGATACGCCAACGGCACGCTCCTTCACCTGGTCGAGCACTGGGGCATGGTAAAGGATATTTACAAGGCGGTTCCCAAAACAGCACGCCTGGCCGGCAATTTCGGCGGCGTATTCGTCGGAGAGAAGGGCTGGGTTACCTCAATGACAACGGGCGGAGACATCGAGGGCGAACCTGCGGGAATTTTCGAGCAGATGAAGCTAAAGACCCGGCATGTCAATCCCGGCGAAAACAACCACCATGCCAACTGGTTTGAGTGCATTCGGACACGTCAGAAACCGAGTTGCAGCGCCGAGATCGGCCATCGCGACGCATCATTAGGGCATCTGACGATTATCGCATACAAGTTGGGCCGGTCCCTCAAGTGGGACCCGGCCAAAGAAGAGTTCCTAAACGACGAAGCGGCCAACCGCCTGCGCTCGCGCGGTATGAGAGCGCCATGGAGAATATGATGGAGCGGCCTATGACGTTCACTCAACTTCTGGCATTGGTTGGCTCACCGTCCTTTGAGGGGGCGATTTGCGCCGACTCGCGCCGTGTGGAACCCGGCGATGTCTTTGTCGCCGTCAAGGGCACGCATGCCGACGGGCATGATTTTATTGCCCAGGCGCAGGAAAACGGCGCATCCTGTATCGTCTGTCAGGAACCCGCCAAATCCACCGGCGGCGATGTGGTCGTCGTTGACGACAGCGCCTCGGCGATGGGTCTGCTCGCCCAGCAGAGTTTCGGCAATCCCTCGGCGCAGCTGACGAATCTGGCGGTTACGGGAACCAACGGCAAGACCACGGTCAGCTACCTTGTTCGCTCGGTTATCGAGACCGCCGGCGCCAAATGCGGTTTGATCGGAACGATTGTCTACGACACCGGCACGGTCGCCGCCGATGCGACGCTTACAACACCCGACGCCCTGGCTGTTGCCCGACTGGCGCGAAAAACCGCAGACGACGGCGGCGAGTTCATGGTCATCGAAGCCAGCAGCCATGCGCTGAGCCAGAATCGATTGGCCGGTGTGGACTTCACCGCCGCCGCCTTCACCAACCTTACCGGCGATCATCTCGATTACCACAAAACAGCCGAAGAATACCTCGCCGCCAAGATGCGCCTTTTTACGCAACTGCCGTGTCACGCCACCGCGATCCTCAATGTCGAATCGCCCGCGGCCCGCCGGATCGCACAGAACGTCACAACGCGCCTGCTCTGGTACGGCATCGACACGGACGCAAACATCGCCGCGCACATCAATTCGATGGATGCCGACCGCACGCTTTTTACGCTTTCTTTCGACGGACAACAGGAACTGGTTCAAACGACTCTGATCGGAAGGCATAACGTCAGCAATCACCTTGCCGCGGCGGGCCTGTCTTTAGCGGCGGGTTTTGATCTGGCGACCATCGCAAAAGGCCTGTCGTCATTAAAGGCCGTCCCCGGCAGACTGGAGGCCGTCGACTGCGGACAGGACTTTACCGTATTGGTCGATTACGCCCATACCGACGATGCGTTGAAGAATGTGCTCGCCACGCTCAGGCCGTTGACGAAGAACAATCTGACCGTGCTGTTCGGCTGCGGCGGCGACCGGGACAAGACCAAAAGACCCCGAATGGCCAAAGTCGCAGAAGAATTAGCCGACCGAATCGTCGTAACCAGCGACAATCCGCGAACCGAAAACCCCGGCGCAATAATCGAACACATTGTCGCAGGTTTTACCGACCCCAATGCCGAAAATATCACGGTCCAGACGGACCGGCGCACGGCGATTGAAGAGGCGATCGCCTCCGCCGAACGCGGCGACATTGTCCTGTTGGCTGGAAAAGGCCATGAAACCTGTCAAATCATCGGAACGGAAAAAATCGATTTCGACGACAGAAACTTCGCCCGGCAGTGCCTGCAAAACATATGAAACCGACTCGTATCGCCCAACTTGTTGATGTCCTGAAAAAACGCATTCCGAATATAAACGCGTGTTCGGACGCGGCGGCGCATGCCGATGCGGTTATCACGGCGATCAGTACGGATTCCCGAACCGTAAAGCCCGCCGACTGTTTCTTCGCCATCGAAGGAGACAACTTCGACGGTCATGATTTCCTCGACCGGGCCGTCGAAAAAGGGGCACGCTGTGTAATAACACAAAAGAGGTTTCAATCGCAAAAAGCCGCCGTCCTGAGAGTCGATGACACGATAAAGGCCCTTGGCGATCTTGCACGATGGTATCGCAGGCAACTACCGGCGAAAGTCATCGCCATCACCGGTTCGGCGGGCAAAACAACCACAAGACAGATCGCCTTCGGGGCGCTCAAAGAGTGCTTCAAATGTCATCAATCGCCGAAGAGTTTCAACAACAATATCGGCCTGCCGCTGACCATCCTCGCCGCAGAACCTGAGCATGAGTTTCTCATTGTCGAACTCGGCTCCAACGCTGCCGGCGAGATTTCATATCTTACGCGGATTGCTCAACCCGATATCGCACTGATAACCAACATCTATCCCGCCCACCTGGCCGGTTTTGGATGCATTGAAAACATCGTCAGGGAGAAAGCCTCTATCAGCGAGGGCCTCGCGCCCGAGGCGGTGCTGCTTATAAACGGCGATTTCGAAGAGCTTGTTGCTCACTGCCGAGACCTCGGCGTGCCGTACGCAACGTTCGGAAAGTCGCCCGGCTGCGACATCATAGGTTCGGATTTCGTCAGCCGCGGCATGTCCGGACAAATCTCGGTGGAGGGCAAGACGATCGACGTGCCGATCGCCGGCTCAGCGAGCCTGGAAAACACCCTTGCCGCATGGGCGGTCTGCAAACATGCCGGCCTTTCGGTTGACGATTTTGCCCGGGCGGTAAAAACATTTGAAGCCGGCGATATGCGTCTGGAAATCAGCAAAGTGGGGCCGCTGACGGTGATAGATGATTGCTACAACGCCAATCCCGCTTCCATGAAGAATGCCGTCGACTGCCTGATGCAAATCGCCCGCGTCCAACCGGGCAGGACCGTCTTTATCTGCGGACAAATGGCCGAACTCGGCAAAAAAAGCCGACAGCACCACGCCCGGTTGGGCCGACTCATCGCCTCTGCCGGTGTGGAGGTCCTGCTGGCGGCAGGGCCCTTTGCCCGCACGACCGCAAACGCCGCACAGGAAAAAGCCGACGCCGATTTCGAGTTTTTTGTATTCGACGACACAGAAAGCCTGTGTAATAATCTTGTGGATATTATACGCCGCGGCGATATAATCCTGATCAAAGGTTCACGCAGCGCCCGGCTCGAAAAAGCGACCGAGAAACTACAAAAACTGGTAATACTTTAGCCAAGTGTGAGATTCGCTTGTCATTCCCGCGAAAGCGGGAATCCAGCATAAAACAGCTTCCGCCGCAGAGCCTGCCCTGAGCGCAGCCGAACGGGCGGTTTCCTGTTTTTTGCACACATGGCTAAAATGTTACAAAAACTGTTTTCCTGACCGGCCCGGTCAAACCGCCGGGGTTGCGACAGACAATATAGAGAGGCAAGGAAGTTGATTTACTATTTACTGGAGTTCTTACAGGAGACTTTCGGCTACAGCGCAAGAGCTTTGCCGGGTTTCCAGAACCTGCTTTTCCGCTGCCTCGTGGCTTTACTGACCAGCCTTGTAATCGCGTTTTTGACCGGTCCTAAGATCATACGATGGCTTGTCCGCATGAAGATCGGCGACAGACCCGAGTTTCACCATACCGCCCTCAATGAACTGATGCGGGAGCGGGCCAATACGCCGACCATGGGCGGGCTGATGATACTGCTTGCAATCATCGGCTCGGTAGTGCTGTGGGCCAGACTCGACAATCCGTTCATTCACAAGGCGCTGTTTATCATCGTCTGGTTCGGCGGAATCGGAGCCGCCGACGACTGGCTCAAGCTCACCGCAAAAACTCATCACCGAAGCAGGAACGGGCTAAGGGCATGGGAAAAACTTCTCTTCCAGTTCGGAGGCGCCGTCCTTATCGCAATGTTTCTTTACTCCGATTTCGCAAAGATAGAAGATGCGAGAATGTTCTGGCTTCCGTTCTACAAACACGGCATACCCCTGGCCCAGTGGGTGTTCGCCATCATGGTGGTGCTCTACATCTCGGCAACCAGCAACGCCGTCAATCTCACCGACGGCATGGACGGCCTGGCTTCCGGCTGCATAGGTATCGTCGCCGCCACCCTTATCATACTGTGCTACTTGACATCCGAGAAAATGCTGCCCGCCGGCGAGAGAACATGGGCAAGCTATCTGCTCATCCCGCATGTCCCCGAGACGGGCGAACTGTCGGTCTTTTTCGCCGCGATTGCAGGCGCTATCTTAGGCTTTTTGTGGTTCAACTGCCACCCTGCCCAGGTCTTCATGGGCGACATCGGCTCACTGCCCTTAGGCGCAGCGGTCGGCTACGGCGCCGTAGTAACAAGAAATGAAATACTCCTCTTCATCATCGGAGGCGTCTTCGTAATGGAGCTGATGAGCGTAATACTCCAGGTCGGCTACTTCAAATACACCGGAGGAAAACGCCTATTCCGCTGCGCGCCGATACACCACCACTTCCACCTGGCCGGCTGGTCCGAACCACAGGTAGTAGTGAGATTCTGGCTCCTGTCGGCAGGCTTTGCAGCACTCGCACTGGCAACACTAAAAATCAGATAATCCCCCGCCCTGAAACAGATATTCCAACACAACCACTGACTTCTCCATTAAGTCGGTTTACTTTATGGCCACGCACGCTGCGTAGAGACTGAGTCAATTTACTTTGTCGCTGCCCATGCTGTGGAATGGCTAACCCAAGTTACGCAGTTGTGATGAAATAATATTTTTTTTCATCATCAAAACGGTGATTGCTGTTTGTCATTTCGGCATGCAAGCCCAAAACCCGATGTAGTGAAGACCTGCCCTCTTGCATCGT
>QNBS01000119.1 GCA_003644175.1 Planctomycetota bacterium
CCAACTGCATAGCCTTCTGACTATTGCGGGACTTCGATCACACCCGCAATCAACTTCCAGAATACCGCCTCCTGATCAGTCCCCCAATTCGCTGGTTTATAAGGCATGCTCAGGCTCATGGTCAGAAGGCAGGATGGTAATGGCTTGTCGCCTGTGTCAAGCTTCAGGGAGAATGACGGATCAGTTATGCCCACCTCCAGTTCTTGACCGCCGGACGTAATTATCCCTTTCCAGTTGTGCTTGTCTGTCGTGCTCTTGCGCCCATCGCGCACCCGAAACTTATCCGTATAAATCAATTGCAGAGTACTCCGCTCCTCAAAAGGCCTGGCTTGCATTTCCCGGCGAGTCACATATTTGTGATGGTTATGTAAAATGTGCTCACGGCGATTATAGAACCTCCGCAAATCTCTATAACTCAATGTGCCTCTGTGGCGCCACCGCCCCGACATGATCGTCCGGTTCTCGCTTTCAAACCCAAAATCAGGACCGGTTGAATCTAACGGAATCTCCAGGACATCAAGCAATTTGGGGAAATATCCATCGAGTTTCATTGCCTTTTTCGGAATGCGCCCGTCGTCAAGCCCGGTCACAGGACGGACCCATTTACCGGTGTCCAGATCGATTCCAGCGATGCACCAGTCATGGTGTTTCCACGAATTGGCCAGAACAACGATGCGCGTCATCCTCACAAGTGAATCACCTCCACATCCGCCCCGTGTTCTGCGATATACTCGGCCACCAGCCGGCGATGGCAATGTTGGGGCGTTGCTTCACTGCAAAGAAGGCAGTCGCCGTCGCACAGCGATCCGGCAACCGTCTCGGCAATCCGGCGATCCGCCAATAACTCGGCAAATGACTCTTCGTACTCAGCCCAGGACCCCTTATCCTTCTTGAAGGCGTCGAGGATTTCCTTAGTCGGCGCCAACTCGGGGCAGTGCACGTAGTCTATTTTCGCAATGGCGCCGAGAAAATATCCCAGATCGCGCCCCTTGGCAAACCCGGCTAATTGCGATGTGTTATTGAGTCGAACATCCACAACGCGCTTCACACGCGCCTTCTGCAGGCGAGTGAAAAACTCTTCGCCGGTTTTTTTGGTAAAGCCGATTGTGAAAAGTCTCATGTTCCGACCGTCTCCTCTCCGCATGCGAGCCGCTCAGCCTGCAAGTCAAACGCCCGGTTGACAAGGCCGGAAGTTGAGGTAAGTTCCCCAAAAAGTTCGGGCTGAAGCTTATGCAATTTAATCAAACGCTCTTGTGCATCTTTGTGCGTCTCAACGGTTCCGTCAGCTAAGATGTGAGTTATCCTCAAGTCAGGCTGCATCTTCATTAACTCCCGGCAAAGGAGTATGGTTCTGTGGCATGTCAGCGGATCGGCTTCCGAACACATTAGCGCAACTCTATGCGTCTCGATTCCCTGAATTACCTGCTCAAGCCCCGTTCGGAAAATCGGCAATCCTGCAATAAGATCGTATCTGGCTCGCCCTTTGACATAGCAGCTTTCTTCGGACCGCCTCGCCCCAATCTCGCGACCCAGGAACACATACCGAATATCCGCATTCGGCAGGGCATTGACGAGAACGTCTTTGTTGAACTGAGGTGAGTACTTGCTGTAAGGGCTTGATCGCACGTCGCAGATCGCCGAGATGCTCTGCATCCTGAGCAGTTCAAGAAAATGCTCCAACGAGTGATTGGAGTGTCCTATAGTGAATAGATCTTTCATATCAGTCAACATCCTCGTTTGATACAATTCTGCAACGTCGCACGGCTAAAGAGCCGCAACCGCCCATTAGCGCGATTCAGAACATGATACGCAATGCCACCAACAAATTTTCGCTTCGCACGAGGCATAATAAGCCATAATAACGCCAACAACACCTGAACAAAAATGAAAAAACCGAAAACTCGGGCAGGCTCTAATTTATTTGCCTCGTTTTTTCCATTGAAAATAGTCTAATAGATTCTTGAAAGGTGCAGGCGAATCAATTGCACGCGCCATGTCCTTGGTCAGATAGTTCGTCCAGTAATCATCAAATACTTTTTCGCCATGCTCGAAAAATGACCCTTTTCCTTCCCGTAATTCTGAAAGGTTAGTAATAGAACCGATGTTTTTTGTATTGCCACTGCCGGGCCGATCAGTGGCAAGCCTCCACTTTTCCTGGACGATAAATTCAAAGTCACGTACTACTGAAACGATATCCTTGAGAGCGTTGATTTTGTATGTTTTCCTCTCGTCAATAGATTCTTCATTTCGACTGTAAATGATACCGAGAACTATGTGGCTTGAATACTCGCAATACGGGAAAGTTATGTTTTTGGAAGATTTTCGGTCTCTGAAATAGCCTGTGAATGCTCCTAATGTAAACCCATTAATTCTATTTGCATTTATGCGGTATGTGCTTTTAAGATCAAGTGCGATCCTGGCGCCATCCTTTGATATAAAAGAGACATCTGGATAATGGTTCTGGTGTTCACTCAAAACAATCTTATAGCTATGTTTGTCAGCGAAACGAACAAGAACAGGAAACAGCATTAGTTCAATGATTTTTGATATTACCTTTGTATCTACAGATATTGTGTAGATATTCTTATAGATATCTATAAATCCCTTAACTATCCATTCACCTGAATCACTTGCAATTGCGGAATAGAAGTCGCCAATTTCTTTTGTGAGAGTTGTCTTAAAGTTAGTTTGCATGTCCCCTGCTTCACCTATTTAGCTACAATCAAAACTTCTTTTGATTTCCCATTTGTTGACAGAACGTATTTATATTGCCCAAAGACATCTATTTCAATTTTGGATTTATGTCTTTTCAGAATAGAAGCAAGTTCGTCTACAGAAGGTATTCCGTCGCTTCTGTACGAGACAACCATGGTGCTGTTTGAGAACTTTGTAAAAAGTTCCTCAAAGCCTTTATGTATACGCTTTTTATCTGTCCAGAGATTTGAGGTGCGTTTCATGCGGCGGTGCTTTGATTTCCAGTCAACATTTTTGTTCCATTCTTCGTAGTTACATAATCCTTCGAGAAAGTGATAAAAATCAGCATAATCTAAACCGACCCCTTTCCTGGAGATATAAGGTGTGTCGATGTACACCAGATCATATTGTTCCGAAATTTCTAAGGCGTCCAAATTAGTCGCGTTACAGGGGGACATTCCAGCGAAGACAGCCTCATTTGCTTCGTTGGCAAAGAACTTAAACCATTCAGGGAAAGATTTGTCCCAAGAGGCTTTGTTGCCGAAACTGCGTTTAACGTTGGCAAGTCGAATATAGAGATTTTTACGGTGGAACAAATTGTAAGGCCTTTTAACAATACAGGCTTGTGATAGGGCAAAAAAGGCAAGTGAAAATATATACGTATCTGCTATAGTGTTGATATTTGAGATTGTTCGGTCGAGCCATACATTCTCATCTTCCGTAAAATATATATCTCTAAATGTATCTTGAATAAATGTTGGATACTCAATTTCGCTGTGTTCCTGAAGAATCCAGGAAATCGTATTCTCGTCCAATCTCATGCTATCATTTTCAACCAGCGCCTTGCCAAAATGGTAATTAAACTTTAATAAGTCATTATATGTGACTTGTTTTCCTTCCTGCTTAAGGCGATGAGCAATAACGCCTGTTCCACCGAAAGCATCTAAGCAGGTTCTAAAGTCAATATTTCTAATGTGGTCCCAAATCCAGTCAGTGAGCTTGGATTTACTTCCTTGGTATCTTGTTGAGGGGAAATGAGCCGTAACCTCTGATGGAAACAACATGCTTTTGTAAATCTGATTCATTTATCAGGAACCTTAAGCAGCCTCATTGGCGTATTTGGCATAATTGTCAATCGCGGTATTAACACTCTCACCCGGCAACACATTTACAAGTCTACCCCAATGGCATTCATCCCACCGGAATTGCCGGTTTTTGCGCCCACCCAGCGGCGGGGCAAGCGGCGCCCTACATTCACCGGGCGTTCCATGGTGCGCCGGTCAGGGCGGTGGGCTTTAGGAATAGATAGTATAGTTTGCCTTCTTCGTAGGTTTGTCCGGCTCTTCGGCCGGCGTCGTCGCCTGTTCCCATGTAGACGTCGCATCTGCCCGGTGCCCGGATCGCCCCGCCGGTGTCCTGGTCCAGGACGAAGCCGCTGAATTTGCGGCCGACGGCCACGCTGCCGCCGGCGCCGGGAAGGTTCGCGGACAAAAACGCAAGGCACGCCCTCGGGTAGATTGACTTGTCGGTCGCAATCGTTCTCATCGCCGTTACCGGTTCGTTCAGGCTGCCGCGCGGGGGGCCGTCGCTCATCTGGAAAAAGACAAAACGCGGATTGCGCTGGATATACCGGTCGGCCTGGCCGGGATGTGCCTTGAAATAATCGATCATCGCCGTGAGGCTCAGCCCGTCGGCGGAGATATTGCCGTCTGCGATCAGTTCCTGGCCGATGCTCCTGTACTCATGGCCGTTGTTGGCGGCGTAGCCCATCGTAATGAGTTGCCCGTCGGGCAATCTGATCTTCGCCGAGCCCTGGACATGGGCCACATAGACCTCAAACGGGCTGCCAAGCCACACTAATTCACTGCCGACCAGTTCGCCGGAAGTTGCAAGCTCGGCGCGCGAAGGATACTTCGTGTACGTCCCGCCGGGTCCGGCTCGTCCGAGTATCACGCCGTCTTCGCCCTTGACCAGGTCGTCGGGCTGTTTGTAGAGCGGATATTGAAACTCGCCGGTCGCTTCCAGCGAACCGTCGAAGATCGGCGTATAATAGCCCGTAAACAGAACCGTCCCCCTGTTGTCGCAGCCGACCGATATATACACATCGAATTTCGACCGTATCGCCCGAGCCAGTTCTCTGCCGGCCAGGCCCGAATCCAGCATATCGCCAAACGCCTGCAGGCCGGCGACAGCATGCTCGTGAGTAATCCGCCCGTACGGAAAGAACCGCCGACTCGACGGCTTGCTGAGGTAGTTTAGGCTGTGGGCCACCGACTCGCGAAGATTTGCCAGATCGTAACAGGCCGCCGTAAAATCCGGTATCATTGCAGGGTCAGTGATCCTTCGCAGCGCAAGCTCGCCCGGCGGCAGCGGACGGCTGTAGTCAAGCGCAGGAACCTTCGCCTTCTGCGGCGCACGACAACCCGCCATAAAGACAAGACAAAGCAGGGCTAACGAAACAATAAATTCCCTTCTCATGGTCAACTCCTTTTATGCATCCATATTCCGCCTCGCCCGGCAGTGCACCGGAACAATCCGCAAATCTCCCGTCCAAACCGCTATTATGCCCGATCCACTCACCATGTCAAGCGGTACTTGCCGCATCTGTGCGAAAATTCGCTGACATTCGGGCGGCAATATGGTATACTGTCATTTCAGGGAGTTTTCGCAATGAATCAAGGGATTCGCTCATGAGATTATTATTGACTTTACTTGCTTTCCTGCCGGCCTCCTGCGCCGTCGATTCTCAGGAAGACGCATCGGCCGACGCCGAAATCACAACATATCACGGAACAAGCGACGCTTCCGGGGCTGTCTTTATAACCGAAGACTCCTTTGTCGTCGCCGACGACGAAAACAACACACTCAAAATCTACAGGACAGACAATCCGGGCCAACCGCTTTTTTCATACGATATGTCGTCCTTTCTGGCCGTGGCGCCCGACCATCCCGAAGCGGATATCGAAGCCGCCGCCAGGGTAGGCGACCGCATTTACTGGATCACCTCACACGGCCGAAACAAGAACGGCAAACTCCGTCCGAACCGCTATCGTTTTTTCGCAACAACTCTCACCCGCACGTCGAAAACCGCTGCAATCGCGCCGGCAGGCAGGCCCTGTCTGGACCTTCTGCGGCAAATGCTAAGGACCCCCTGGGCCGGGACCCTGGGCCTCGACGACGCCACCGGCCTGGATGAGCCCTGGCTAAAGAAAAAAGACCGCGAAAAACTCGCTCCCAAGAGGCAGGGATTAAACATCGAAGCACTGGCGGCGACCCCCGACGGCAAGACGCTCTACATCGGCTTTCGCAACCCCCGTCCATTTGGCCCGGTCGCCAAGAGGCGGCATGCCCTCGTCGTTGGGCTGACAAACGCCCCGGCGGTTGTCGAAAAAGGCGTCCCGGCCGCTTTCGGCGAGCCGATTCTGTGGGACCTCGCCGGCCTGGGCCTCCGCAGCATGGAGTATTCGCCGCGCCACAGCGCCTTCTTTTTCATCGCCGGCCCACACGACCAGGCGGCGGCCTTCGCCCTGTATCGCTGGTCCGGCAATAGAGAAGACCCGCCCCAATTGCTGCGTAAAATCGTCGCAGCCAACTTCACGCCCGAAGCGCTCATGCCCATGCGCAATTCCGACAAGCTGCTCATCCTCAGCGACGATGGAACGCTGCCCGTACGAATATCACACCCCTCCGAATGCCTGCCCGGCGAGCTGATCGACAGCCGAACATGCCTAAACAAACACCTCATCGACCCCAAAAAAAAGACATTCCGAGCGATGTACATACAACCGTAGGGGCGACCCCATGTGGTCGCCCTCTTCTCCCGACCCCATGTGGTCGCCCTCTTCTCCCGACCCCATGTGGTCGCCCTCTTCTCCCGACTGCATGCAGTCGCCCTTTCAGGCTTTATGCAATGTAATGATTGTCAACTCAGGCGGGCAGAAGAATCGTACCGGTACGCCGCCGTATTTCCCGAAGGAAGAACTCCGCTTAACACAACATTCGAAAACAACATATTCTACTTTGAAGGTAAGGGAAAATGGGGCGTTAACGCCGAAGGGATTAATACGGTATTTCGCAATAATCTCTACTTCAACATTTCCCCCCATAAGTCGGAAACCGCTCCAATATCCGCCGATCCAATGTTCATCAAGCCCGGCATTGCAGGCGCCGATATTGATTTAAAAACCATGAATGCCCTGCGGGGATATCGACTCAGGCCCGGCTCGCCATGCATAGACACAGGCGTCAAAATCAAAAATCACGGCCGAAAAGACCTCCTCGGCGCCAAGGCGCCGATCAGAAAAGCGGACATCGGCGCATTCGAGCGAGATTGAAGAATAAACAGGCTGTTATCTGTCGCATTATCCGGATGAGCCGTTTTTCTTTATCTGGCCGGCCCTGATAGTCACATCCGGGCATTTATGTTCTTTATACTACGTGATATACGTACTCATGGCGGGACAATTTTGGCTTGGGCCTGGACATTAAGCTGTCCCACTTAAGGGCTTCAAGATATGCGGCGAGGACAAGAACGAC
>QNBS01000120.1 GCA_003644175.1 Planctomycetota bacterium
GGCATAAGTCTTTGCGGCACAAGGAGTTACGGCAATTTTGCGACGGTTCGGCTTCATGCGGGTGGGGCGAACAGGGCTTTGAATTTTTCTTCGATGCTCTTGCTCCGGCACAGGGTTTGGCCGATCAGGACTGCGCCTACGCCAATGTCGATGAGCTTTTCGACGTCGGCGCGGGTCTTTATGCCGCTTTCGGAGACGAGGTGCTTTTTTTTGTCGACCATGTCGGCGAGCCTTGCGGTGGTGTTGAGGTCGACCTGCATTGTTGTCAGGTCGCGATTGTTTATGCCTAAGACGCTGTAGTGCTTCTGTGGGAACCCGACCATGCTGCGAACGGTCATGAGCGACTCGGCGCTGTGGACCTCAACCAACGCGGTCAGCGTAAGCTGGTTGGCCAGGATCATGAGGTCCATCAGTTCGCCGGGCTTGAGGGCTTCTGCGATGAGCAGTACGGCGTCTGCGCCGGCGGCGCGGGCTTCATAGACCTGGTAGGGATCGATGATGAAGTCCTTGCGGAGGACGGGCAGTTTGACGACGGCCTTGATTTGGGCGATGTATTCGAGGCGACCCTGAAAGTACTTCTCATCGGTGAGCACGCTTATCGCGTCGGCGCCGCATTCTTCATAAATCTGTGCGATAGCGACAGGGTCGAAATCGGCCCGGATAAGGCCCGCCGACGGAGAGGCCTTTTTGACCTCGGCGATCACGTTGATAAATCGCCGGTTGCGCTTGGTGACGGCCTTGTAGAAATTGCGGCATTTGGGCATGTCGCCCATCTCCCTGCGCAACTGCTCAAGCGGAACCAGTGTCTTTTGCCGTTCAACCTCGATCCGCTTGTCGGCTATGATTTTGTCCAGGATATTCGCCAATCAGCCGCCCCGTTCCGAAAGCTGCACAAATAACATCCTCAGTTGATGAAGCGTGCTCTCCAGGAGCTTTGCTTCGTCTTCGGTGAGGTTGCCCTTTGTTTTTTCTTCGATCACTCCCAGCGTGTCGATATTGTACTTGGCGACGCCCAGATCCGGCGGACGTTCCTTGTCCTGCTCGGTTCCGATCAAGCCCATCGCATAATAAGCCTGCGTGGCGATCATGCTGATCAGGCCGGTGAAATCCGCATCGGGCATGGGCGGATGCTCTTGTTCTTTTTCTTCGGCCTTGTGTTCGAGTTCTTCTTCCTTTTTCAGGATTTCCTTTTCCTTTTGCGCCTGGGCCTTCCAGTCTTCATCGACTATTATTTTCTTTTCTTCCTTGTCATTTTCCGCCATGACGGGCCTCCATTTAATGTCGGTATTTTTTCAAACTCCGCGCAACGTCCCTTTTCTGCTGTTGGTCCTGCAGCTTATGTCGTTTATCGTATTGTCTTTTTCCTCTGGCAAGCGCCAGTTCGACCTTCGCCAGCCCCCTGTCGTTGAAGTATATCCTCAGCGGCACGAGAGTAAAGCCCCGCTGGGCGAGTTTGCCGGTGATTTTTCTGATCTGGGCCTTGTGGAGGAGCAGTTTTCGCTTTCTGAGCGGCTCGTGATTGTTGCCGGCAGCCTGTGGGTACTGGGCGATCGAGCAGCCGACGAGCCAGCATTCGTCGTTGATTATACGGGCGTAGGAGCCGGCCAGGACGCCCTGGCCGGCGCGAAGGGACTTGACCTCCGTGCCCAGCAGGACGATGCCGGCCTGGACCTTCTCTATCAACTCAAAATTGTGGTAAGCCTTCTTGTTGGCGACATGCGGCCCGGAAGGCGATTTCTTCTTGTCAGAGGTCTTTGCCATTTGCCGCATGATAACACCGAATGCGGATTTTGCAACCGATGCGTTTTGGATATGGGCGATACCGGGGCCGCAGATAATCAAAGGCATGCGGATGCTGTGGTCGTACTGGTTCTGCTTTCCCATCAGGCCGTGCCTGCCGACGGCCAGGCCGTGATCGGCGGAGAAGATGATGTAGGTGTTGTCGGCGTAAAGATCGGTCGTGTGCTGGTCAACGGCGTGATAATTGACGAGGCATTTTCGCGGATTCTCCGCTTTCGGGTCAAAATCGGCAACCTTAGGCTTCCAGTGTCCGCCCTTGGATTTGTCCCACGGTTTCCAGTCAACACCGCCGGGGCGAGGCCTGTTGTACTGGTCCTTGGCGCCGTACATCCCCTTGCCGATGCTCTCGCCGGACTTGAAACTCTTTGCCAGCGTCAAAGGCCCGTTGTGCCATTTGCCGGTCACCCAGGTGTTATAGCCCGCCCGGCCAAGAGTCTGTCCCCAGAGCGGCACGTTTTCGATGTCCTTTTGGGCATGATAAAGGTTCAATCCGGAATTCAGCATCGCCCTGCTGCACACGCAGACCGCACCGGACCAAGAACCCTGATTGAACGCATGTGTAAACGCAGTCCCATTCTTCACAAGCCGGTCGATATTCGGCGTCTTGACCTGGGGGTTATTGAGCGCATTTACCGAACGAAACGTCTGGTCGTCGGCAAAAAGAAAAAGAAAGTTGGGCCTCTTCCCGGCCGCCGCAAAAGAAGCACCCGGCAGAGATAAAGCTGCAACGCTCATCCCGCACACTCCTAAAAACTCCCGCCGGGTCCAATTGCATCCACCCACTTTCCATCTCCTTGAGCAACGCCATTGCACAAAAATAATGAATTTGCAAGTATATCAACAATCTTGTCGACTGTCAACTGTGGATTTGTTATCATCCCAACGAGGCATTCTGTTTGTGCGTTCTTTTTTTTGTGATTTTGTGGGTTTTTGGCGATGTCGCCTCCGGCAGGAGAAATGCTATGGGATTCGAGATGAATATGTTCTGGGCGGTTATCGGGCTGCCCGCCGGGCTGGGCATACTGCTCAAGGGCGCAAACCTGCTGGTTGACGGCGCCGTCGCTCTTGCTGAAAAGCTGGGGGTCAGCCCGCTCATCATCGGGCTTACGATTGTCGCGATGGGGACGTCGGCGCCGGAGGTTGCCGCAAGTGTTAAGGCGGCGATTCGCAACATGGGCAACGTTGCGATAGGAAATGTGTACGGCTCCAATATTGCCAATCTCGCCCTGGTGGGCGGTGCGTGTGCGCTGATCCGCCCGCTGTCGGTAAAGACAGGCGTTCTGCGGCGTGAGTTGCCGGTAATGCTCATCGTTGCACTGCTGCTGTATCCGGTTTTGGCGGACTTGTCGCTTGGCAGGATCGAGAGCGTCATCCTTCTTTCGATTTTTGTCGGCTTGATTGTTTTCACTGTTGTAAGTGCGGTTTCCGAGTCGAAAGCAAGGCCCGATGAGGTCAGGCAGGTGAGCGAGCACATCCGCGAAACTACCGGCCACACGGACAAGCCGATTGTAAAGAGCATCGTATACACCGTGTTGGGCCTTGGCGGACTTGCGCTGGGTGCGCATTTTACGGTCGAGTCGGGCGTCTTCATCGGCGAATGGGCCGGACTCAGCGAAGCGGTGATCGGCCTGACGATAATTGCAATAGGGACCTCGCTGCCGGAGCTTATGACGTGTGTGGTTGCGGCATTGAAAGGGCATGACGATATTTCGATCGGCAATCTTGTCGGCTCGAATGTTTTTAATACGCTGCTGGTGATAGGAACGGCGGGCGCGATCAGGCCGTTTGGGATAACCGCCCGTCTTGTCGGGGTCGATTACTGGATTATGATCGCGGTAAGCGCGGTCTTTATGCTCATTGCAATCTTTTGCAAACGCATCGGGCGGATCAGCGGAGCACTCCTGCTCACTGCCTACGGCGCTTACATGGTATACCTGTTCGTATTCACGCCCAGTGTCTGAAAAGGCGCAAAAAGCGTGTCCGCTTACGGTGCGTTGATGATTGCTAAATCTTCTTCGAGGCTATGTCCAGAGTCCACTATAGTTTATTCTGATTTGACGTCTTTTTTGTTCGGCAGTTTAGTCAGTTCTTTCGTCAAATGCTTTCTAATCAGCACACCCGGCAGACGCACCGGCTCGGGATTGTCCGGCAGCAGCAAAATGGTGACCGGCACCCCCGGCTCACGATACACATCCCGCAGGTCTATCGTCGCCGGATAATCCCTCAGGGTGGTGTCGGCCCGGACGGCGAGCACGCCCTTCTGCTCGATCAGTTCGGCGATGTCTTTTCGGCTGTAGACGGTCTTTTCGACGGTCTTGCAGCTTAGGCACCACTCGGCCATGAACTCCAGCAGAACCGGCCGGCCCTGGAGCCGGGCCTGGGCAACGTTTTCGGCATTATATTCCTGCCAGTCGATGAGTTCTTTCTTCTCGCCCAGCAGCCACAGCGCCGACAGCACCGCGATTAAGACCGCCACTGTCCGCACTATCCGCTTTCGCAGGGCGGGCGTCGAGAAGCTCACCCATGTCCCCCACATCCACACGGCGACGGCAAAGCCGACGGCGCAGTAGAGCACGGCAACCGCCCTTGCCTGAGGCAGGGCCGCCAACATCTTGACGGCGATGATCAGCAGTATGAATCCGATCGCCTGTTTGATCATCTCCATCCACCGACCGGGTTTGGGAATCCACCCCAGCAGTCCCGGCATCGATGTCAGGATCACGTAGGGACACGCCATCCCCGCTCCGATGAGCAGGATCGCCACGGCGCCCAGCACCAGCGGCTGAGTCTGTGCCCAGGCAAACGCCGCCGTCAGGATAGCTAAGCTGCAAGGCGTCGCGAGGATCGCCGCGAAGAAAACCATGGCGATCGAGCCGGCGACGCCTTTGGCGCCGGAGGCCTTGCCGGCAACCGACGATGGTATGCCAATGGTGAAAGTGCCGAACATGAACATCGCCAGCACCACCAGCAGCAGAACCATTGCGATCAGAACGGCTGGATTTCGAAAGTGATCGCCCCACTGGAACACCGTGCCAAAACCGACCTGAAGGATTATGTTCGCCAGGGCAAGAGCAACGAAAAACAGCATGATGCCGCCGCAAAAGGCTAAGCCCAGGGCGATGCTTCGCGCGCGACTTTCCTTTGCCTGTTCCACCAATCGCATGACGATAATGGGAATCACCGGCCAGACGCACGGCATGAGGTTTAGAACCAGGCCGGCGAGCAGCGCTAACGCCAGCGCAACGACCGTCGCAATCGGCCGCGCCGCTGCGCCAATTTTCGGTTCGGTGCTTTGGGGAATTTCAAATGCCGGGGCATCCATCGCAGCGTCGGCTGAAACCACGATACGGGTGAGCAGCTTGTCGAACCGGGGTCTTTGGCACAGACTCTCCGAACAGACCGCCCCGTCGAATGAAACGGCAATATCGACCTGGCCCGAAGCGTCCGGGGCGACGGCAAAGGGCACATAGACCGTAAATTCGCCGCTGAAGGCCTGAAGCTGTTTGCCGGATGATTTGTCAAAGTACAAATGCGACTGGCCAAAGACAGGTTCATCAAACGCCAGTCCGTCGGCCTGGGCCTTGACTTTGAGGTTCATGCCGCCCGGCGCGGTCTTTGCGTCGGCGTAGAAATGCCACGTGTCCTTGACCTTGAAATGCAAAGCAATGGCCGAGCGGCTTTCCGGACGGACCGCTTCATATTGGTGCTCTGCGACTATTTCGACCAGATCATCAAATGCAATGCGACCGGCGCCGGCGCCTTCGGTAGAACCCGCCGCCAAAGATACGAGCACTGCAATCAATAACGCACGACCAATCGGTGGCAGCCACTGGAGCGCAGCGCAAGTGGATGGCTGGGTCGTGCGCCGCACATCCGGATCGCACCATCCACTTCGCCTCCGGCTCAGTGGCTGCCACCCGGATACACCGTTAAATGAATGTTTCTTATCCATGCACATCTGTCATTCGACCTCCATTATGGGTCGCCATTTTCGGCCGTCGGCTTCAATCAGTGCGTCGGCTTGAGGGAAGCTTTCGGCGCCTGCCGGGTAGTCAAACGGCGACAACTCGCCATTGGCTAAGACTCTCAGCACCGGCTCCAGCAGCGTCCATGAAATCTCAACGTCGTCCTGCCTGGTAAAGAGCGTCTGGTCGCCGACCATGCAGTCCAGCAGCAGCCGCTGATATGCCTCGGGTGCTTCTGCTCCGAATACCTGGGCGTAGTTGAAGTTCATCGCCAGCGTGCTCATGCACGCCTTTGAGCCGGGACGCTTGGCCTGGAAGCTCAGGTTGATGCCCTCGTTGGGCTGTATCTTCAGGACCAGGACATTGGGCGGCATGTCCTCCATGCCGATTGAGGCGAACATCGAATGCGGAACCGTCTTGAAGGTGATGGCGATCTCGGTGAGTCTTTTGGCTAATCGTTTGCCGGTCCGCAGATAGAACGGCACGCCCTTCCATCGCCAGTTGTCCACGAAGACCCTGGCGGCGACGAATGTCTCGGTTGTCGAATCGGGGTCAACGCCGGCTTCGCGGCGATAGGCGCAGACATCCCGACCGTCGATTTGCCCGGCGATGTACCTGCCCGCAACGACGGTCGGCTTATCGGCGTCCGGTTCGAGCGGGCGAATGGAGCGCAGGAGTTTGACTTTTTCGTCGCGGATGTGGTCGGCGATGAATGAGGTCGGCGGCTCCATCGCAACCAGGCCGACCATACCCAACATGTGATTCTGGAACATATCGCGCAGGGCGCCCGCTTTGTCGTAGTAGCCGGCGCGGTGTTCGACACCGAGGGATTCTGCGATTGTGATCTGTATATGGTCGATGTAATTGCGGTTCCAGAGCGGCTCGAAGATTGCATTGGCGAAGCGCAGCATAAGAATGTTCTGGACGGTTTCCTTGCCTAAGTAATGGTCGATTCGGTATATCTGCGGCTCGCTGAAGTGGTTTTGTATCTGTTCGTTGAGTGCGATAGCGCTTTTGAGGTCGCGGCCGAACGGCTTTTCCACGACGAGTTTCGCACGTCGTCGGCACTCGGGCGCCCCTGTGCAGGACAGGCCCGCGTTACCGAGGTGATCGGCAATCGTTCCATAGATCGCAGGCGGCACGGCGAGGTAATAGACGTGGTTGCCGCCGGTGTCGTGTTTGGCGTCGAGTTCGGCGAGCCTGCCGGCGATGTCTTTATAGAAGGCGTCGTCGTCATAGGCGCCGGTTATAAAGTAGATTTTTTCGAGAAATGACGACAACTGCTCCGGCGTCGTGTTTCTGTCCGAAACAGAGCCCGCCGCAATATGCCTGTAGTCGTCGTCGGACAGATGTTTTCTGCCGCAGCCGAGGAAGAAGAACTGTTCGCCGAGCAGTTGACGTTTGTAGAGTTCCAGAAGGCTTGCGATAAGCTTTCGCC
>QNBS01000121.1 GCA_003644175.1 Planctomycetota bacterium
ATATTGCCCTTCTTCGAGACCGGCGGCCTTGACCACCGCTTGCAACCTGTCGACGCCGACAACAGATTCGAAGCTTTGGCCATCCTTTTGGTAATGCAGGCCCACGTAGTCCAGCCGCGGATGGACCGCTACGGCGAGATTGGCAGCCAATGTCCACGGGGTCGTCGTCCATATCATGAAACAGGCCTTGCCTTCGCCGGTAACTAATCCCAATTCTTTCAGCTTGCCCGCTGATTCGTCGGCGACGGGGAAATTGACGTAGATGCTGGAGCTGGTGATGTCCTTGTATTCGAGTTCGGCGTCGGCAAGGGCGGTCTCGCAGCCGATGGACCAGTGAATGGGCTTCAACTGCTTGAAGACTAATCCGTTGCCCACCAGCTCGGCGAATATCTCCAGGATGCCTTTTTCATATTGGGGCTTGAGCGTCAGGTAGGGGTTCCTGAAATCACCGAATACAGCCAACGAGGCGAACTGCTTTGTCTGGATCTTGACGTATTTGCCTGCGTATTTCCGGCAGAGCTTGCGGATTTCGAGTTTGTCCATATTGCGGGCCTTGTCGCCCAATTCGGCCATGACCTTGACCTCGATGGGCAGGCCGTGACAATCCCAGCCGGGGACATACGGCGAGCGAAAGCCCCTCATCGTCTTGTACTTGACCACGATGTCCTTGAGCACCTTATTGATGACGTGGCCCATGTGAATATCGCCGTTGGCGTATGGCGGGCCGTCGTGAAGAATGTAGGCGGGCGCTCCTTCCCTGGCTTCGAGTATCCGGGCGTAGATGTCGGCTTTGGCCCATGCCTTTTGCTGCTGCGGCTCGCGCCGGACAAGATTAGCCTTCATCGAGAAACTCGTCTTAGGGAGGTTCAGAGTGTCCCGGTAACCTTTCTTCTTCGTTTCAGACATCAAAAGTTCCTTAAGTTCCGATAATAAGCGAACTACACATAATAAGGGCCCTCCGACACACTGTCAAGCCCCGCGAGTATCCGGCGGATTGCATAAGAATCGGCAGGTATCAAGGGCGGACTTGACTGATTAAGCCTTCAACGGTTATATTATCGTCGGATTTTATCGCTCATTCAGGAGAATATCAGTATGCAATTTAAGTCCCGGTTTCTTGCAACGGCGATCGGCTCGATGCCTTTTACCGACCCCGAACGCGCTGTCGATCTGTCCCTGTCGACGCTGGGCGAGTCGCCGATCTGGCCGCAACTGCCCAACAGGGGCTTCGGCGAGCAATTTCTGCCGCAGTATTGCCAGGGTATGCCCCGCCTGGCGATCGACGAGGCGCAGAAGCGTATCTGGTTTGATACGTCCGGCGATTATTCAGAGCCTTTGGCGGCGTTCTATGAGACGTATCTGGCGGCGATGGATCCGGAGGCGCCCACCGCTGATTGCTCGGCGATGGCGATATCGCCGGAGCATTCGGCGGGTATTTATGCGTTCCAAAAGCGTCTTGCCGACAAGCAACTGAAGTTTCCTTTTATCAAGGTCCATACGTCGGGTCCGTGCACGTTTGCGCTGACGGTGGTGGATCAGAATAAGCAGTCGATCTACTACAACAACGATTTTCGCGACGTGGTTGTAAAGGCGCTGGCGATGAAGTGCCGGTGGCAGATACAGAAATTCCGGCCGTTTGCCGAGCGTGTCATCTGCTTCATCGACGAGCCGATATTGTCTGCCTACGGCAGCAGCACGTATGTGGGTGTGCTGCGGGAAGATGTCGTCGCCATTTGCGCCGAAGTGATCGAAGCGATCGGGGCCGAAGGCGCTTTGGCGGGTGTGCACTGCTGCGGCAATACCGAATGGTCGATCCTCATCGACGCCGGCGCCGACATCGTCAACTTCGACGCTTATGAGTTCGGCCATACAATCGCCATGTACCCGACCGAAGTTAAAGCACATCTGGAGCGCGGCGGCGCCCTGGCCTGGGGTGTCGTGCCCACATCCGACGCCATCCGCAACCAGTCCGTCGAGAGCCTTGCCGATCACCTTGAGAAGATGATGGACAACCTCGCCTCAAAAGGTATCGACAAGAAACTGATCGTCGAGCAGGCGATCATAACACCGGCCTGCGGCACAGGCAGCATGGAACCGGCTGACGCCGAAAGAGTATTCCAGACAACGGCGGCACTGTCAAAAGCAATGAAACAAAGGTACGGCTTCTGATATGAAACCGTTGTCGAATTCAGTCGGGGCGCAGAAAAAACACTCTTTTTTGCGGCTACACATCCTATGTTTACAGGCACGTTAATGGTCGATGCGCCTTTGGCGGCTTACTCTGGTGGCGAGTGTGCCGAATATGCCAAATACAGCGCGTTTATTGTTTGCATCAAACAAAACGGCAGCGCCGACGTACCAATAGGCTATTGTTACTACCGGCCCTTGAAACGCGATTATTTTATAAGTTGCCCTGATAGTACTATTAGAACTGGCTGTTAGTGTTATTTTTTTGCAGGATTACGACAGCAAGCGTGAATATTTCGTAAGTCCTTTGCTTGCATAACCTTATGGGCACAACTGCCTCCAAAGGCGGGCGACTGCGGCAAATACTGACGCATTGGGCTTGACTTGGGAAGTTGATTGTGGTACTTTATCGGCGTATGACTACAACAAAAAGGAAAGCAAAAAAGCGCCCCGCAGGGATTGCGAAGAAAACCAAACCCTCCTCCGTCAGCAAAGTTAAGCGAAAAGCTGCCTTCAGGACCTATGATCAGGCCATGAAGTATCTTTTTGACTGCACTGACTACGAGCGGCAGGAGAAGCTGCGCTATAATGTAACTACGTTCAACCTGGACCGGATGGAAGAACTGCTCAAGGCCGTCGGCAATCCTCACAAGAAGATCAAAACCATCCATATCACCGGAACCAAGGGCAAGGGCTCTACGGCGACAATGCTGGCTCGCATGATCGAGGCGAACGCCTACAAAGTAGGCCTGTACACCTCGCCTCACGTAACCACGCTGCACGAGCGCATTGTCATCAACTCCAAAATGATTAACCAAAAGGAGATGTCAGGCCTGATAAACAGGATTCACGGTCCAATCGAGAAGCTCCGCAAGAAGGACAAGGCCCCCACTTTCTTTGAAATCTTCACGGCGATGGCGTTTATGCACTTTCTCGACAAGAAGGTGGATCTGGCGATCATCGAAACAGGTCTCGGCGGCAGGCTTGACAGCACCAATGTCATTGCACCGGACGTAGTGGGCATCACGAGCATCAGCCTGGATCACCAGAATCTCCTGGGCGACACCATCGACAGCATTGCAAAGGAAAAGGCCGGCGTCATCAAAGCTGGAATCCCTGTCGTTACGGTCAATCAGGATCCGAAGGCCATGCGCGTTCTCAAGAAAGAGGCCTCCTCGGTCAAAGCCCCTTTCAGTATTACCGGTCGCGATATCGACTTTTCGTATCGCTTCGAGTCGTCTCGCGAGCATGGTCCTCACACCCGAATCTGTGTTACCACGCCGACAAGCCGGTTTGAACACCTCAAAGTGCCCCTTCCGGGCGAACACCAGGCGATCAATTGCGGGCTGGCGCTTGCCATGCTGGATAAGCTGAAGGGCCAGGGCTATAAAATCGACGACGAAAAGGCCGTCGCAGGGCTAAAAACCGTCTTCATGGTCGGCAGGATGGAAGTTATCTGCCAGGACCCGCGAATTATTATCGACGCCGCCCACAACGCAGCGAGCATCAAGGCGCTCATCCAGGCCATCGGACAGCACATACCCTACGATTCCATGATCGTCATCTTCGGCTGCAATACCGACAAAGACGTACGCGGCATGCTCACCCAGCTTCAGTACGGCGCCGACAAGGTCGTCTTTACACGGAGCAACTCGCCCAAGGCCGTTTACCCGCAGGATCTTGCCGATATGTACACCGAAATCTGCGGCAAGATGTGCCAAACCGCCATTACCGTTACAGAAGCCGTCAGGATCGCAAGAAGCGCGATTTCCCGCGAGGACCTCATCTGTATCGCCGGCAGCTTCTATCTCGTCGGTCAGGCCAAGGAGCAATTGCAAAACCTATAGGGGGGGGCAACCGCGTCTAAGGGTCTGCAAATTCAGGACTTAGAGCCTATCCCAACAACCCTCTGGCTTCGACCGGCTGCGTCGATCGTGGTCGGCGTCAGGCTGCATCGGCAATGCAGTACATTTACCTTTCCAGCATTTTCGACGCCGGTATTTTCGGCACAATCGGTATAATAATTTTTTTCAGAAAATCCTGTAAAATCCGATTTTTCATTTGCCTTGCGGTCAAGTGCCGATAAAATCATCTGAGAGTATGACAGAAAAGAGTGGAAGAAAAAGTATTTAAGGAGACGAGCATGAAGAATGGAATTTTAACAGCAGCCGTGGTAGTGTTTGCAATCGGAGGTATTGGCTGGGCGGCGGATGGCGGTATCGGAGTCGATGTCGACGCAACGTGGGTAAGCAAGTATATCTGGCGCGGCTTTGACCGTCTCGACGACAAGGCGGCGTTCCAGCCGAGCGTCAACGTGGACGTTGGGTCGGGATTCAGCGTGGGCGTGTGGGGTTCGTATGCCGGCTCCAGCAAGGGCGGCGGAAGCGTCAGCACCGTCAACGCAACCGAACTGAACTACATTCTCACGTACAACAACAGCGCCTTCGCGGGTGAAGCTTATCAGGTGGACTATGCGGTCAACTGGCTTTACTATGATTTCATCGACATGCCAAGCAAGGACGCCGATCTCCAGGAGATTAATGTCGCGCTGGCGTTTCCTCAGATATGTCCGAGCGGCATAGTGCCGCGCTATACGGCAATCTATATATGGTCTGCCGAAGGCGGCGGGCAGGCCAACGGCGCAACCGGTTGGTTACATCAGTTCGGCCTGGACTACGACATCGTCCTGGGTGAAATCATCCCCAATAATCCGGAGCAGGTCATCACCTTCAGTTGGGACATTACTTACAACGACGGCGCGGGAGCGACCGGGAGATCGGACAGGCTGAATCCCGACCACGACTGGTCTCACATGACATGGGGCCTGGCGACCGAGGTCGCCTGTCCCTTCGGCGGCACGTTCAGGCCGGGTATATACTACCAGACTTCAATGGAAGATTCGGTCAACAACGAGGATGAGCTCTGGACGGGTCTGTCCTACACTCTGAGTTTCTAATCAACTGAAGTTGAATGTAAAATAAGAAAGGCCGGTTTTGCGACCGGCCTTTTTTGTTGGCGCGCCCCGCCGGGCACAGAAATGGATAATATGACGCTTAACAATTTTTGTCGTAACTTGCCGGGTGTCCCCGGGCCCGCGAAAGCACGTTTTTTCTTTATCCTTGACAGGCCTGTGCCCCGGGTTATCATAGGTTGCGACTGTAAAATACCGTACATTCGCGGCCACAAAGGCCGATAAGAGAAGCTGTTGCAGTGGAACAGGTAATGATTGTAGACTGTCATACACATATTAACTGTCCTTCCAGCGAGATTGACACGGCCGAGCACTTTGACGCCTGCGGCAAGGTGGACGCCGGTATCGTCCTTGCCGTCGGACGCGGTAACGGTCTGGAAGCGAGCAGGGAACTGAGCGGGTATGTCAACAAGCACCCCAAGCTTGTCGGTTTCGCCTCGCTGAATCCGCATCGCGACCCTGTCGGCGTCGATGATGTCAAGGCGGTGACCGTCGATCTCGGTCTCAAGGGCATCGTGCTGTACTGTTCCTGCGGCAAGTTTCACCCCGCCGACAGCCGGGCGATGCGACTCTATGAGTCCGCCGCCCAACTGAAACTGCCCCTGTTTTTCCACAACGTCTCGACATACAATTCCGATTCCGTACTTCAGTATGCCCAGCCTTTCCTGCTCGACGAGATTGCAGGACGATTCCCGGCACTGAAAATTGTCATAGGCGCCATGGGCCTGCCCTTTCCGGACCAGACGATCTGCATGCTGAGCAAGCACGAGAATGTCTATGCGGACCTTTCCATATCGCCGCAGAAGAAGTGGGAGGTTTACAACATCGTCGTCGGCGCCCATGAGGCGGACGTCATGGACAAACTGCTGTTTGGAAGCGGGTACCCGATTGCAAAACCGGACAACTGTATCGAGACGCTGTTAGGTTTCAATATGATGTTAGGCGATACAAACCTGCCCGGCGTTCCGAGGGAGGAAATCCGGGGCGTTATCGAGCGCGACACACTGGCGCTGTTAGGCATTACATTACCATAGAGCAATTCGCCCGTCCGGAGGATTTTTAATTGAGCAGTGCAGAGAACGTCAGGAAGCTCTTTGCCGACAAGGCGACGCCGGAGCTGATCGAACGGATCAGCCATGAGAAGGAGACGATCTACCGGGACCAGATATCGCACGGCAAGCCGGATCCGGAGATGTTCCTGACCACGGCGGAGAGGCTGGGGCTCGATGCGAAGAGGTGCATCGTGGTGGAGGATTCACTGTCGGGTTTCAGGGCGGCCGAGCGGGCGGGCATGAAATATATTGTTATCACCACCGGCGCAGACGCCGAAGAACTGAAACATGCCGGCAATGCGTGTGCGATGTACGAGGACTTTACGACGATTACCGTGCGGAGCCTTATGGGTTTTCTGTAGCCGGTATATTTACTATCTTACCATGACCTGTCCGGCGTCGGTGACGAGTGTCTGGCCGGTGATGCAGCGTGCTCGGTCGGAGCAGAGGAAGACTATCGAATCGGCGATGTCTGCGCCTTTGATCTCCTTGTTTAGCGCGGTCTTGCCGACATAATGTGGAATCACCTCCCGGGGCTTGATGCCGTGCTTTTTTGCGCAGACCTTGATGTATTGGGGGTTCCAGATTTTGGATCCTTCAAAGACGTTGCCCGGCGCAACGCAGTTGACTCGGATATTGTGGGGTCCGAGTTCGAGCGCCCAGCCCCTTGCCATGTGGAGTTCGCCGGCCTTGGTGGCGTTGTATGGTGTGTTGTTTTTGCTGGCGTCGAGGCCGGACTTGGAGGAAAGGTTGATGATAGAGCCGCCGATGCGCTGTGCGATCATGATTTTTGCGGCGGCTTTGGCCATGAGGAAGTAGCCTGTGAGATTGACCTCTACTGCAAGTCGCCATTTTTCGACGGGGAGGTCCACGAGTGCATAAGGCGGCGCGACGCCTGCGGCGTTGACGAGGATGTCGAGGCCGCCGTAGTCGTCGAGCAG
>QNBS01000122.1 GCA_003644175.1 Planctomycetota bacterium
ATTTTATCAAGAAGAGAAGTTGTTTGCAAATGCTTTTGCAGACTCGCAGCAGCGAGAAATCCAGCGGCGTCAGGCGGGCAAAGCAAAAATCGCTGCATCTGGAATCGGCATAATCATCCCCAACAATATGTATTCGGCTAAGATCGGCACAGCCAAAACCTTTTTTTTTCGCAGTTCTTATAATCGCCAGCTCGTTGCTGTCGAGGTCTATCAAATCGCAGCAGACGATTTCGCAGGCGACCGGGTCCACGCCGCCGACAAGAAAGCCCAATGGCCGGGCGTTTCCACTGATGGGGCCCTGGCCCTCCATCACGACGACAGCGTCGATGATCGACACAACCGGCCCCAGAAGTTTGTAGATTTCGATGAGCATCGTGCAGAAAGCGTCGTGGGATTTTCCCCGTGCAAAATGCCAGAAGGCCTTGCGTTTGCCGCAGACACAGCCGAACATGTTTTTAACCGCGAAAGTCGCGCCAAGCTGCTGATGGGCCTTGAACTTTGGCAGGTTGATGATCTTGTCGGCTTCGAGAGCAACTTTGCTGATGCCGATCAGTGAGCCGTCAATGCGGAGGCGTTTGGGTCTGTTGAGCGGACCAAAGGGCACACCGAGCCTTCTCAGCGGCTCAGCCAGTTCCAAAGCCCGCAGGCATGATTCGAGACTGCCCCATGCCGGCGAGTCGGCAACGAAGGGTTTTGCCCCGAAGTCCTTCACGAGTCGGGCAACGGCTAATATGACCGCCGGATCGGTCTGGGCGGCGACGGCGCGACGGCGAGGGATAATGAAGTTGCCCTTGAGCAGCACGCGTTCGCCGGGACGAACGAACCGCCCAAGGCCTCCGAGAAGCTCGAATTGCCTCCAGACAGCGTCCAAAATATCTTTGTCGTTATAGTCGACGACCCTGGTCGCCGCCACAACGGGCCTTGTCTCATTCTCCGCCGTCCGGCCCGTCAATCACCCACCCCCATACACAGGATCATATAGAGATTGATGACCCAGGGCTTGTCGGGCGGATAAAAGAGCAGGCGATTGAGTGTCAACTCCGGCGGCTGTTCATCCGCCTCGGCGGGTATATCCCCGGCATTTGGCGGATCGGCGGCTTGGGGCTGGTCGCCCGCGGCGGGTTTGGCCGGGGTTTCGGGTTCGCCTAATGAGCCGAGAAGGATAAAGTCGCCCGAATTCATCCTCACATCAAAGGCGCCGAAGTCAAAGGGTGCGTAGCTGCGCATGCGCGCCAGGTATGTAAGAAAACTGTCGGCGCCCATCCTGTAGACCGGCAGTATCCGGACCTGTGCAACACCGCGGATATCCGGCACCGGTGCGGCCTTAAGCATCCATGAAAACCGTCCAGCCGAAAAAACGTCTTTGGCGACTTTGCCGCCGGCGCGTTTCCAGGAGACCTCTTCTTTCGAATTGAGCATTGTCACGGAAATATCATCGCCTGCATCGTCATAGACAAGGAGGTTGCGGGTTTCCTTTCTCCTTGCCTGCACCCTTTCGAACAGGACGGAAAGTCGGCCGATGTGCTCATTTGTGCCGAAACCGGCCAGAAAGCCGTTGGCTTGAAAGGCTCGCCGCTCTGCAAAGCTCAACTGTGCCGTGTCGAATTGCGAAAAACCCTGTTGCAGGGTCGCGATCTGATCGGTGGGCACTTCAAGTCTGAATATTCTAAAGCGTATTTGCGGGGGCAGATTGCCGCTGTCGACAGGCTCGAGATCCTTCAGTTTGATGTGGTCAATCGACGTTGGACCGGCTGTCTGCTCTGCTTTCCGGCAGCCGCAAAAGCCGACAAAGCAAACGATTACTAAAACTAAAATGAGAAATAGAATACGCCCCATATACTTCATAATACCCGAATTCGTCGAAAAAGTCAAGGTTCAACGGATATTCGCCCGCTGCAAACTGCCGCCGGAGACAGTCCTTTGGGTCTCAGACGCGGAGTTTGGGAGACTGGCAGAACTCCAGGGCTATTCTCCGGACACGCCCGGCGTCGAGGTCGCCATTGCCGTCCAGCCGTGAATCCACTCTTATGACCCTGGCGTAGGCTGCAAATCGCCCCCCAAATTCGAGCAATCCCTCTGTGGGCGGCACTGGCATCTCAACGCTGAGTAATTCGCCTTCACGGAGGTCGCGGCTGTTGATTTCAAGCAACATCCCCCCTGAGCTGACATTGACGGTGCTGCCCGTGTAAATCCCGCCCGACGCATAGCCCACCTTCTGACAAATTACCGTAAGTCTAAGCGGCAGGCGTTGATGCGTCCTTCTGTTCTCCTGTCTGACCATAAGCATCCTTGCCCATGTAACGTTATCACCTGGTTCCAAACCACAACAAACAATCCATATTGTGCAAAACTCATACCAGAAAGCTAAGCGGGAAACACCCCAGCTTAACATTTGTAATCTCATTATTTTGCTGTGGTTACGATATCAAAGCCAACATGTTTGCGGTTCTTCTCTGTTCTTCGGTCGTCACGGTCGAAAAACGTTGAGTTTTCTCAACATACGGCTCGATCTACCGGTTCGGCCTGTAATGTCCGATAAACACTTTCTTTTTACCCACATTTACATTGCCGATTTAACCAATACTGGTACAAGGCGTTATGTGTTTTCAAGGATAAACAATCAACATTCAGAAAGATGAACACGGACGTTGTCTTTTTGCAACATAACACTTGACTTCTTGTTCAAAATCTGGTTTAATGTATGGGTGATGGCACGGCGTGATGAACAATCCGAGGGTTCTTTGAATGCTCCGGTATCGAATACCGGCTCCCGCCGACCGACCCGGCAGGGGTTTGGGGATATTGGAGAATCGATAATTTCTTCACTATCAATCGGGGTCGTGGCCTATGACCGCCAACTGAGAATTATCCTGGCCAACGGCGAGGCGGGCAGGCTGCTGGCATTAGGTGATTATATCGATGAGACGCTGGCCAGGGGAACCGATGCGAGAATCTGGGGCAACTGGAAGGAGTTCCTGCAGTCGGTGTTTGAAAGCGATGCCAACGGCGACTTCGGGGCGGTCAAGTACCAATGCCAGGGCGCCGAGAAAGTGCTTCACATTGTTTGCACACCATTGAAAGATGCCGGCGGTTGCGAGGTAATCGGCGGCGCAGTTATTATCGAGGATGTAACAGACAGGGTAGATGCCGAGCATCAACTTTCCCGGACCGAGCGGTTGGCCGCGGTCGGCAAGGTGGCCGGCAAAGTCGCTCATGAGCTGAACAACCCGATGGACGGCATACTGCGATACATTAATCTGGCGTCGCGCATTATTGACAAAGGGGACTATGACAAGGCCAGGGAATACCTTCGGCAAAGTCGCAACGGCCTGATGCGGATGCTGCAAATCATCGGCGAACTGCTGGAGTTTTCCAGGAGCACACATTCGGCGTTCGAATATGCCACAGTTAACAAGATCGTCGCCGATGCCGTAAAAGCGATGGTCTCCGGCGCCAACGGTGTTGATATTCAGATCATACACGATTGTGAGCGGGTTATTCCGCCTGTCAAGGTTATGAGCCTGTTTCAGATATTCTGCAATCTGATCAAGAACGCCCTGGACGCGATGGACGGCAGTGGGAAACTCGTGATAACGATCTCGTGTCCGGACAATACGGTTGTCGTCCGGTTTCGCGACACCGGGTGCGGTTTTGATCCTGAGGAAGCTGAAAAAATATTCGAGCCGTTCTACACAACCAAGGCCCACGGCAAAGGGACCGGATTGGGGCTTTCGATCTGTAAAGATATTGCAGAAAAGTACGGTGGCGGGATTACCGCCGAAAACGCGCCCGAAGGAGGGGGCATTTTCACGGTGCAACTGCCGCTGACGCGCGCCGTTGTGCTACAACCAGACTGAGGGCGGCATTTATGGTCAAGGCTAACATTCTTATCGTTGACGACGACAGGATCATACTCGATTCGTTGTGTGAGTTTCTCAGCCTCGAAGGATACCGCACAACGCCGGCGAGATCGATTACCAGGGCGATCAGCGAACTTCAGAAGCAGTCGTTTTCGCTGGCGTTGACCGATGTGAACATGCCCGACGGCGACGGATTCGAGTTGCTTTCGATCATCAGGAAGAACTATCCGAAAACCGTGCCTATCGTGATAACCGGATACGGCACGATAGAAAGCGCCGTCGAAGCGATAAAGATGGGCGCCCACGACTACCTGACCAAACCGATCATAGACGACGACCTGCTCTTGAGTGTGGAAAGATCGCTTCGACAGCAGTCGTTGATGAGCGAAAATGAGACGCTGCGCAGCCGGCTGCTGGAGAAATACAGTCTCGAGAATATTATCAGCCACGACTACAAGATGTCCCGGATATTCGATCTGATCGAAGCCGTCGCCGACAGCAAGACGACGGTCCTGATGACCGGACCGTCGGGAACGGGCAAGAGCATGCTGGCGCGCGCCGTGCATTATCGTTCCTGGCGCAAAGACGAAGCGTTCGTGGAGGTCAGTTGCGGCGCGCTTCCGGAAACGCTGCTGGAGAGCGAGCTTTTCGGTCATGTTAAAGGTGCTTTTACCGGCGCCGTTCGCGACAAGGAGGGCAAGTTTCTGGCGGCCAACAGGGGGACGATTTTCCTGGATGAAATCAGCAGCGCCTCGCCTGCAATGCAGGTCAAGTTGTTGCGCGTGCTGCAGAACAGGCAGTTCGAGCCGGTGGGCAGCAACCGCACGATCACGGTGGATACGCGTGTGATCCTTGCGTCGAATACGGACCTGGCCGAGGAGGTGCGCGCCGGGCGGTTTCGCGAGGATCTCTATTATCGAATCAACGTCGTCACCATCAACATTCCGCCGCTTGCCGACCGCGTGGGGGATGTCCCGCTTCTGTCGGAGCATTTTCTCAAGTACTTCAGCATGACGCACGGCAGGCAGAAGACAGGAGTTACCGAAGAAGCGATGGAATATCTGCAGCGCTATGCCTGGCCGGGCAATGTGCGGGAGCTGGAAAACGTCATGGAGCGAGCGGTGCTCTTGAGCAAGGGCTCCGAGATCGGCGTCGAAGGCCTGCCGCCGTCGCTGCTTACCCAAAGCGCCGCCGGAAATCCCCAGAGGTACGGCCGGATGAGCCTGAAGGAGGCGATGGCCAGGCCGGAAAGGAACATCATACGCGCGGCGCTGGAGGCAAACAACTGGAACCGACAGGAAACAGCCAAGGCCCTGCAGATCAACCGCACAACCCTTTACAAGAAGATGAAGCGTTACGAACTGGAAGCAGAAGCCGCCCGCCTCGGATTATGATTCTATATCAGCCGGCTGTGGCGGGTTGGCGGTGGGTTTTAGCAGCTCATCGATGCGGGCTTTGTAAGCTTCTACGCTTCGGTCAGCGAGTTTTAGGCCGTTGATCATGATTGTGGGGGTTGCGTTGACGTTGCATCGCTTTGCCTCGGCTAAGTCGGTGGCGATAAGCTTGTCGATCTGCGCAGGATCGGCCATTACTTCGTCGAATTTGGCGAGGTCCAGCTTGAGTTGCCCGGCATACTCGCGCAGATCGGATATCTCCAGCTTGCTCGTCCCGGCCATGAGCCGGTCGTGCATCTTCCAGAACAGCTCAGAGCCGCCCTGCTGCATGGCCATCTGCGCCAAAGCGTGGGCGGGTTTGGCCTTCTTGTGGAAGCTCAGCGGCTTGTGCTTAAAGACAAGCCGGACCTGGTCCGGGTATGCAGCGAGAATCTCCTTGAGCCTGGGATACTCACGCGCACTGAACGGACACTGGAAATCGGCCCATGCAACGATGGTTACCGGCGCGTCGGCCTTGCCTAATATGGGTGATGAGTTGATCTTTACGTCGTAAACCTTCGTATCGAGCTTTTTCGCGGCAGTTCGTGTTCGCGACGGCGCCGCGGCCGTGCGCGGATTATTCAAAGCAGCCAGGACCTTCCGCATATCCGCCCGGAGAAGGTGCAGTTGGTGTTTTATGGCCGTCAGATCCTTGCGGAGCCAGCGTATCTCTTCGGAGTCGGTACGCTTGATCTCGAACGAAAAATTCACACGCACCAGCTTGTTCGCCGGGTCGTTTGTCTCGAAGCGCACCATCCGCTTGACCGGCCCGGACTCGATCTTGCTCTTGTCGAACTTTATAATCAACTCACCGCCCTCACCGGGCCCAAGTTCCTTCTCACCCTCAAACCCGGCAAAGCAATCGCAGGACCCGCTGATATTAGTAACCTCCAATGTCTCATCACCCTCGTTCATATAAGGGATAACACCCTTAATTTCCTGCTCGCCAACGGCAATAACACCAAGATCAATAGCCGCAGACTCAAGCCAAAGCTTCGGACCAACAGGCTCGGCAGCCTCCCCACCCGCAACCTGACCAAAAACAAAGCCACAAACACAAACAAAACCAAATAAAAGAATTCTTCTCATCATAAAACCTTCCAACTGAATGTAATACCGTAATTTACAAATCTCAAGTTTACTTCTTCACCCTCTTGTCGATTATCTTATAGTCGCTGGGGATATTTAGGTCGAAATCGACATCCTTTAAATCTGCTATATTGATTCTTACTTTTGAAACGGTTAATGTAGCCTTGGTTTTTACTCTAATTCCTCTTCCTTCTGTTTGCGTTTTTACAGGAAACCATATATCACCTGATACTTTTTTGAATTTCAGCACTTTTCTAAATGAGGTAACTACCTCTTTTCCGTTTTTGTTCCAACTGACGTTTTCAACCGCTAATGGAGCATAATTTCTCGCAGGATCAAGCCAGTATGTAGTTCGAACCACTCCTGTTGCTTCAATTTGTATACGAACACATTCTGTATTCTCGAACTTTACTAAGTTTATACTTCTCGAAAACTCCGACGAAGGCTTGACCTTTGGGTCCATAAATATTTTCAAATACTCTGAAAAACTCGACACCTTCCCCTCCGTCAAAAAATTTAATATGAAGGGGCTCCCATAGGAACCCGCAGCCATCTTACTCCAGATAGTGTCAGATCGACTTGATACGATTGTGCATTCTTTGACTTCCGATGTCTGGCCTTTTAAGGACTTGCTATGAACAAGTCTCTTGCCCTGTTTACCATTATAGCTTAGTGCATATGTCTTCTCGCTTATAGCTTTTGGGCCGCGTCTCTCAATAAAAACATCTATTTTCATCTTGCCTTTTC
>QNBS01000123.1 GCA_003644175.1 Planctomycetota bacterium
AGATGGGAGCGTGGCTGGCTTCAAGTTCCGGACCGCCGAGAATGCCGACAGTTACGGTTATAACGGCAATGTAAAAGACCGAGACCACAAACCAGGCGCCGATCATGCCCAGGGGGATATTCCTGCCCGGCCGTTCGACCTCTTCTGCGATCGCCGCGACCTTGGTCAGACCTCCGAAGCTTATGAAAACCAGACCCGACGTCGCCAGGATGGTCCCGAAACCCTTGGAAAGAAAACCTTTGAAACGCATTACGTCAACCGAACCGGCGCCGAGCACGACAAAAACCGCAAGGATCGCCAAAAGCAGCACAACAAGCACATTCTGAAGTCTGCTTGTGTGCTTGACGCTGACGGCATTTAGACCGACAAAGAACAGGCAGCACAGCACGGCCAGGATTTTTATATCCCATTTGCTGAACTCGGCCGCAAAGAAGCTCTTCAGGATGACCTCGCAGACAAGGGCCATGCCCACAATGGCGAATGCGCTTTTCAGAGCTAACGAAAACCACCCCGCCAAACCGCTGAACAGCCCTCCTATCGGGCCCAGACTCCTTTCCACAAAGAAGTAAGTGCCCCCCGAGCGAGGCATTGCGGTGGCCAGTTCAGCCTTGCTGAGCACGCTGGGAATGATGAGAATCGACGCCAGAAGATAGGCCATGACCACCCCCGGACCCGCTTTTGAGTAAGCCAGGGCCGGCAGAACGAAAAGACCTGAGCTTATCATCGCACCGGCGGCAACGCTGAACACCTCCGGCAGGCCCAGATGCCTTTTTAGGGTCGTTTTTTCATGCATCGCATACGTTCCCGTCAAATCACACTCATCATGCAGAGAATAACTCAGATACGAGTTATATCCAGACTATTATTATTAAATCGTCACGAAAACAGCCCCGGTTGGCGTTTTTTTGCAAAAAAATGTTGTGATAGAGCCGATTCCGGCATATCAAGCACAGAGTCGCATTAAATTGTTGACTATCTTAGAGACTTGGCCTACTATTGTCCCGTAGTTTCCGGTATGTAAGGTCGAACAGTTGTTTTTGGTGTTTCATGGCGAATATTGAGATCGACAAAGAGCGATGCAAGGGATGTTGTCTCTGCGTGTCGGAGTGTCCGCGCGGCAATATCCGTATGTCGGAGCTTCTAAACAGCAGCGGGCACACCTGTGCCGAGATCATCGAGCTGAGCGAGTGCAACGCCTGCGCTCTGTGCTGCCAAATCTGCCCGGACCTGGCGATTCGGATCCACGCTTCAGATGAGACGCCTCCCGGACCGCTAATCAGGATTCAGGAGACGGGCGTGAGCAAACAGCCGTCAGGAGACAGGAAACAGGAGACGCCAATCGGGGGTCAGGAGTGAGTAGCCAGGGAAAGATTCTGCTCAAGGGCAATGAGGTAATGAGCGAGGCGGCGATCCAGGCCGGCTGCCGGTTCTTTGCGGGCTATCCCATTACGCCTCAAAACGAAGTCCCCGAGTACATGTCCAAACGAATGCCCCAGGTCGGCGGAACGTTTATACAGGCCGAAAGCGAAATCGCCGCGATCAACATGATTTTCGGCGCCTCAGCCGCCGGCGCACGCTGCATGACCAGCTCCTCGTCGCCCGGAATCAGCCTCAAACAGGAAGGAATAAGCTATATCGCCGCCGCACAGTTGCCGTGTGTGATAGCAAACATGCAGCGAGGCGGACCGGGCCTGGGCAATATACGGGCCTCGCAGGCCGATTATTTCCAGGCGGTCAAAGGGGGCGGACACGGCGATTACCGTCTTATCGTTTTTGCACCGTCCACCTTGCCGGAGCTTTACAAGCTAACGATGAACGCATTCGACTATGCAGACTATTATCGAAACCCCGTGATGATCTTAGGCGATGGAATCCTGGGCCAGATGGCCGAACCCGTTGAGATTCTGCCCTATGAGCCGATAGTCGAACTGCCCGAAAAAGATTTTGTGCTCGACGGATGCAAGGGAAGGAAGCCGCGGGTCCTAAAGACCCTGTTCCTCCGTCCGTCGATGGCGCTTGTCCGGCATAACGATCTGTTGCAAGCCTCATATAAAAAGATCACCGCCGAACTGAAGCTCCACGAAGAAACAGAGACAGACGACGCCGAACTGGTTATTGCCGCCTACGGGATAACGGCGCGAATCGCCAAAGGCGCCGTTAAAATCGCAAGGCAAAACGGAATGAAGGTCGGCTTGATAAGGCCGATCACGCTTTGGCCGTTCCCGGATGAGCCGTTCAAACGCGCCGCCCGGACCGCCGACAGATTCCTGGTCGTCGAGATGTCCGGCGGCCAGTTCATCGAGGATGTCAAATTGGCGAGTGAATGCAAAAAACCCGTGGAATTCTTAGGTTCCGGCGGGGGCTGGTATCCTACGCCTGATAACATCTTCGAAAAAATTCAGACAATATATGAAACCGAAGCACTGGTTGATTAGGGTTTTCTATGGAATTTAAGAGACCGACCGCTCTGCTTGACGCTTGTACGCACTACTGCGGAGGCTGCGGGCACGGGATCGTCCACAGGCTTGTTGCAGAGGTGATCGATGAATTGGGCATACGCCAAAGGACTATCGGCACGGCGCCGGTGGGATGTGCGGTGCTCTTGTACGATTACTTCAATTGCGACATCATCGAGTGCGCACACGGCAGACCTCCTGCCGTCGCCACCGGGATGAAACGGGTGCTGCCGGACAGGATCATCTTCACATACCAGGGCGACGGCGACCTGGCGGCGATCGGAACCAGCGAGACAATACACGCGGCCAATCGCGGCGAAAACATCACTACCATCTTCATCAACAACGCCATCTACGGCATGACTGGCGGACAGATGGCGCCGACGACCATGATCGGACAGAGAACAACCACAACACAGGACGGAAGAGATATTACCAGTGAAGGTCCGCCGATAAAGGTCTGTGAACTGCTCTCCAGTCTCGACGGCGTCGCATATCTCCAGCGCGTTGCGGTCAGCACCGCAAAGGATGTGATCAAGGCGAAAAAAGCAATCAAAAAAGCCTTTGTCAATCAGATCGAAGGCAGGGGTTATTCCCTCGTGGAGGTGCTTTCAATGTGCCCCACCGACTGGAAGCTGACGCCGAAACAGGCGGTGGATTTTGTCAATAACGAAATGAAGAAGGTCTTTCCGTTGGGGGTTTACAAGGACAAGAAGTGACCGGCGACGCCGGCTTGCAGGGTGGACGATGACGGATCATGAGACAAAAATAATCATTGCAGGTTTCGGCGGCCAGGGTGTCGTTGTCGCAGGCAACATCATCGCACGCGCCTGCGTCATAGAAGGCAAAAACGTCACCGGCATGGTCTCTTACGGCGCCGAGATGCGCGGCGGAACCGCCAACGCAACCGTCGTCATATCGGACCGCGAAATCGCCGGCCCGTTCGTCGAAAGGCCCGATATTGCAATCATCATGAACCAGCCCTCGCTCGATAAGTTCGAGGACATGATTGTCAGCCGGGGGCTTGCCGTTTTGAACACGTCGCTCGTCGATCGCAACGTGCAGCGCCGGGATCTGGACGTCGCCGAAATCGAAGCCTCGCGGATAGCCCACCGCCTGGGCAACGTCCGCGTCGCCAATATAGTGGCGATTGGGGCCTTCGCAGCCAGGACAAATCTCCTTGAAATGTCGAGCCTGGCCCGCGGAATAGAGGACCTCTTCAAAAGCAAGAAGGCCGCCCTCGTCGATATCAACAAAGAAGCCCTCCGGCAAGGCGCACAAATGATGGCCCGCTTTAAGGAATAGATACTAAAGTCGATAATTCTGCTGAGTCGATATTAAGATGTTGATTCGTGCTTTGTGTTGTGCTATAATGGCGTCAATGGGATGACCGATATGCGTATTATTTGGAACCTTCGGAAGAAATCCGGGGTATAATTTAGGTGAAATATGGCGAAATCATCCGGCGGTGGCAAAAAGCGAGACCTCTGCAGCTTCTGCGGCAGAACCAAAAAGCAGGTAGATGCATTCGTGGAGGGGCCGGCGGGCGTCTTTATCTGTCCCGAATGCATCGATCTTTGTTACAATATCGTCCGGCAGGAGCGAAAACGCGTTCGCGGGATATCAACGTCGATGGAGGATGTGCCAAAACCCCGCGAAATCAAGGAGTTTCTCGATCAGTACGTTATCGGCCAGGCGCACGCCAAGAAATATCTTGCCGTCGCCGTACATAACCACTACAAGCGTCTGCTCCACACGGATATGGCCGAAGAAGACGTCGAGATCGAAAAGTCCAATATCCTTCTCATCGGACCCACCGGTTGCGGAAAGACCCTTCTGGCAAAGACCCTGGCCAGAGTGCTCCATGTGCCGTTTGCAATCTGCGACGCCACGACAGTAACCGAGGCCGGATATGTCGGCGAGGACGTCGAGAACTTTCTCCTCAGACTCCTCCAGTCGGCCGATTACGATATCGAAGCCGCCCAGCGTGGCATTGTATACGTCGACGAAATCGATAAGATCGGAAAGACCAATCAGAATATCTCGATCACAAGGGACGTCTCCGGCGAGGGCGTGCAGCAGGCCCTGCTCAAAATGCTCGAGGGAACAACCGCCAATATCCCGCCTCAGGGAGGAAGGAAGCACCCGGAGCAGTCCTATATCCAGCTGGACACCTCGCAGATCATGTTCATCTGCGGCGGGACCTTCGTCGGGCTTGAGAATATCATCAAGAAACGGCTCGGCAGGAAGATGATCGGCTTTGAGAGCGAACGCAGCCGGCATAGCGACACAAAGGCCGAGTACAGCGATGTGCTCGCACAGGTCATCCCCGAAGACGTCATCGAGTACGGCATGATTCCGGAGATCGTAGGCCGCCTTCCCATCATCACTACGCTGCAGGCCCTGGATGTGGAAGCACTCGTGGACATCCTGACCAGGCCGAAAAACGCCCTCATTCGACAGTATCAGAAACTCTTCGAGATGGAAGAGGCTAAGCTGAGTTTCACCGACGAAGCGCTCAAACTCCTGGCCGAAAAGGCAATCTCAAGAGATACCGGCGCAAGGGCCCTTCGGGCAATCACAGAAGAGTTGATGGTCGATTTAATGTACCGCCTGCCGGAAGAAACAAAAGGCCGAAGCTACGTCGTCGATAAGGATGTCGTCGAAGGCGCAACAGACCTCTTCGCCGCACGCAGGACGCCAAAAAAAGAATCGGCATAGAAACGATTGTCATTCCGAGCGAAGTTGAGCAAAGCCTTCACTCCACGATGCGGACTTCGGAATACAGTGGAACGAGCAAGTCATACACTTCAATAGCATCCCCGTTGAAAAGCCGGATACAGCCTCTCGATGAACGCTTCCCTATGGAATCGGCGTCTTTTGTACCGTGGATGGCAAAGCCGATTCTGTGTTTGATCTGCTCATCGAGACCTTCAATGGCAATCCAGCGCGAGCCTAAGGGGTACTCCGGATCGCCGGCGACATAATTTTTCCCCGTTTCCTCGTCGTACCAGGGCGGCTCGATGAGTTTACCGTCCGATTTAACTCGCCATCGACCGGTCGGAGTTTCACGCTCTTTCGTGCCCAGACCTATCCTGTAGCTCTTGATGAACAACTGGTTGCCGAGATAAAGGTCCATCGTAAAAGTCGAGCGGTAGATATTGACATGGAAAGGCCCCTTGACAACCTTGATCGTCTGGCCCGCCTGCAACAGCTTAGCCCGCTCTATCCCGTTGATTCGCATCAACAGCTCAAACGGGACTTTGTACTTCTTGCCGATCTTCTCAAGCACTTCACCGGGTTTGACCCGGTAGTATTCGCAAAGCGTATCGCCGGGCAGAACCTCCCTGTTAAAGAGCCACTTCGCCGTCAGATCGGTGAGTCTCTTCTTGACGCTCTTGCGGTATTCCGGCGTCAGGTCCACAAGCAGAACATTGTTGAGCGAGTCTCTGGCGGCGATGATCTTTCCGGCCTTGAGGTCCTTCAGCGACTGATCGATAACCTCCAGCGTCGCCTTGGTCATATTGGCCGTTGAATGCGGTATCGGATTGAATGCAACCGGTAGCGTAACGGTCGATATCGGCGGCACGTCTGTTACGTCGGCAGACGCCGCCGACCCGGGGGCGTCCGTAACCGACCCTTGCGAAGTGTTCGCAGAAGCCGCCGGCGCCGCTTCATTCCCTCCGCCGGCGACCGCCTCCGACCCTGTCTCGACCACCCCCTCGTCGGGGTTGTCAATGCTGCTGCCGCCGCCGCTGCTGTTGTTGAGCCCGGCAACCGAAGTTCCGTCCCCGTGCGTCTTGATCAGCACCACCGTTACCACGATAATGACGACCAGCGCCAGAATCAGGTATCGGGTATTGGTGTTCTTTCTTTTGCCCACACGGTAGGGTTTATACTCGTATTTTGTCACTTCATTTTCCTCCGTAAAAATTCAGGCGCACTTGATAATTCCTTCATCGGTAACGATAAAATCAACCTTCCGGTCATGCTCTTCCACGGGAACCTCATCCACAATCTGCTCGGCAAACGCTAATGAGCAAACGGTCGCTTTCAGTTGCTCCGACGCCAGGAATCTGTCGTAGTAGGCCCCCCCCCTGCCAAGTCGATTCCCTTTTCGATCAAACGCCAGGCCGGGCGCCACAACCAAATCGATATCCTCGATCGGCATAGGTATGCCCGTCGTCGGATTCCTCAAGCCGCTTGCGCCGGTCGAAATCCCGCTCTCCAGTGAATTGATCTCCACCGGAATCATGTGGTGCTGCTGCCACGATACCTTCGGCGCCACCACCGTTTTCTCATGCTGCCAGCAGTACAGAATCACCGCTGTCGTGTCAACCTCATGCGCAAACGACAGAAAAATCATCACCGTATGCGCTTTCTTCAACTCATCGGTCTCGATCAGGTATTGACAGGCCTTGCTGCTCTTTTCGGCCCGATGCACGTCATCTATCTGGACAAGCCGACCCTTTATAATGCGCCGCAATTGCGCTTTATCCATACACAAACCCTCGAAAGCTCACCGGCCGCCGGCCGCTCATTGATTCCCCTGCATCTCTTTTACCTGATTCCTGAGTTTTTTCAAATATTCCTTTATTAATTTTTCCCTCCCAACCTCTTTGGGCTGGTAATACTCTTTCCCCAAATCCTCTCCCAGATAGTCCTGC
>QNBS01000124.1 GCA_003644175.1 Planctomycetota bacterium
CCCCCTCTGTCATCCCGACCGAACCTCTGTCATCCCGACCGAACGCCGGAAACGCCAACGATTGTCATTCCCGCGCAAGCGGGAATCCAGAATAAAACACCATCGCGAAGCGATTCCACCGCTTTGCGCTTAACACTTTGCATTTTGAACTGCCATTGCCACCCCCCGTCCATCCCCCCGCGCTGGCCGGTTTTATTCTCGGACTAAAAACAAGGCACGATGTCGATTTCTCCGCTGGAAACAACATTTTCCAGATTTTTTCAGATTTTGCTTGAACACACGTACTGAATTTGCGATACTATGTGTAGTCAGTGTAATGCAGATATAAGCTATTGGGAGACGAAGATCATGAGTAGTAAGGCGACGATTAATGCAAGAATAGACCCTGCAACTAAAGCACAGGCGTTGAACATATTGCACTCGTTAGGGCTGAACACAACGCAGGCAATATCTTTGTTTTTTAAGCAAATAATCTATACGAACGGCATCCCTTTTGAGCTTAAACTTCCCAATGAAACCACTGTTGAGACTTTTCGTAAAACTGACTCTGCCCAGGACCTTCACAGGGTCTCCAGTGTTACCGAATTGGCTAAGGAACTCAAAAGTTGAAGCTCGTCTATAAGGGAAGGTTCAAGAAGGACTTTAAGCGAATGATGCGGCGCAACAAGGATGAGGCCAAACTGTTCGCCATTGTTGAGCAACTGATGACAGGCCGTCCTTTACCCGCAAAATACCACGACCACCCGCTTACGGGTAAATGGGCAAAGAGGCGCGACTGTCATATTGAACCGGATTGGCTATTGATTTATTCTGTCAAAGGAGAGGACCTGATACTGGAGCGAACAGGCTCGCAGCCAGTCGCCTTCATGGCCGCCCTTAACTCTCGGCAGCGTCTTGGCGGGTCGCTTGTATTCCTGCATCTTTGTCTCGGGGATAATCGACGCCCTCGGGAAGGTCTCCGACGCTATGTCTTTTTGCCAGTGAGTCGAAGTCGCCTCGACGCTCTCCGGCGCGCCGGGAGAGGGATCTGTCAAAAAGTATCGCCGGAGGCGATTCAAACACCCAATATGGAATTCGCCGCTGTGGACCCTTATTTTTCTTACGGCAAAAGACAAAACAGGCAAGGCCGAAACCACGAACCGAAAATAGTTCTTGTGAAGTATAAAGGAGTCTGTAAACTCAAAACCGTCTCCTCTCTTCCTTGTATTATGATCAGGATGACATATCATAACATATTGTCAGGCCGGAGGATAGGGCTCTGCAAGGCGCCCGGCCCGAGCGCCGAGCCTGATGGCTATACAGCACCAACAGGCTGGATCAACCGGCTCTGTTCTTTCTGCTGGTAGCCCGAAAGCGAAAAACGCAACTCTAAGAATTATTAGTATTCCCCTAACTTTGGGACGATACCAAAATCTTTTTGGTTGCGGCTATGCCGCGCCAGGTCCTCGGTGGCAAAATAAATCCCCATCCCGGCCGATAAATACTTGCTTTTTCGGCCAATATGTAGTATAATGCACCCTATAGTTGCCGACAATGCAACACCAAAAACAGGGGGGAGTAAAAAACCGTGCCTACGCACCCGTCACATCACGTTTCGAGCGTGGCATTTCGAATTTCGTGCTTGTCTGGGATTTCGAGCTTAGGATTTAGGATTCCCCCCCCCATTTACGCAAAACAAACCCAATTTGCACTACGGCGGACCTGTGGAAGACCAAAAAATGTCGAAGCGAAATGGAAATCCCGAAGGGAGTTTACCCGCCGAAGGAGGGCCCGTGGCGGATTGAAGCGAACTGGCAAGAGTATAGATAGGAACAGCACTATTGCAGGATCTCTTGAATTCTCTTGTTTGGGCGAGTTATCATCACCCTGTGAGAATTTTCTCTCTTCGTCCTATAACCCACCGGCAACTCACAGCCACTATATACCTGCCACCCTTTCCTCAAGTCACAAGATGTTGGGGTGGCAACGGCAAAATAAAAGAGCCTGCGTGTCGCGTAATGTGGCGACACCGTTTTTTTTTGCAAAAAAATTGTTTTTATGTTGACGTGGTGGGAAAAAGTGGTATGATTTCCCATATATTGGTTGGGCAGTGGGGCAAGAATCATGCTGATGTTAACAGGCGAATACGAGCACACGCTGGATGACAAGAACAGATTGTTCATCTCCAACAAGCTGCGCAGCCAGATCGACGTTGAAGAACACGGAAGCTGTTTCTACCTTGTGATGGGAGCAAACGGTATTTTGTGTCTTTATCCCGAGAAATACTTTCAGCAAATCGCCCTCGCCGGTGCGCCAAGGATGGCTGCTCCGGACGAAGCCGTCACTTTTGAACGGCTTAGTTTCGCCCTGGCCAGCAAGGTTGAGTTGGATCGGCAGGGGCGATTGCTGTTGGGGGAAAAACTCCGAAAGCGGGCAAGGCTCGACAACACTCTTACGCTTGTCGGCGTCCGCGACCACATTGAGTTGTGGAATTCAGATGACTGGGAAAGGTACCTCCAGGACAATCTCCCGCAGTTCCAGAATCAGATAATGCAGGCAAGGCAGACGGTCTTGCAAAAACAAAGCCGCCAACTGGATGTTTAAGGAAGGGACGGATATGTTTACTTCGCAGTGCGATTACTTGAAAACCGTAAAAGAGAGCATCAACGGCGCAAGGCCGATCGACGAGGACACGCTGTCGTCCGTTGCGGTTCTTGCCGAGCGACTCGAAAGACTAAAAAAGACAAGCAGTCTATTTGCAGACGTTGCTTTTTCGGACGATGTACAGGAATTGGCCGACTGCGAACTGATCTCGGCGATAAGCTGAAGGTCGGTCGTTATGTATTGCTGTTATGATCCGGACTGATGAATACCGACGCGGTGAATGAACGAACATATACCGGTACTGATTGACATATTAGCCGAACGGATAAAGCTGCCCACGGATGGGACGGTTGTCGACGCGACCGTAGGACACGGAGGTCACAGCATGATGTTCGGCAAAGTTTTGGGCCCTGAAGGATTGATTATCGGGATTGATACAGACCAGGAGTGCATCAAAAGGGCCCAAACGATCTTAGACAGCCTGCCCTGCAGGGTGATTCTTGTGCGGGAAAACTTCAGGAGGATCGCTGAAGTGGCCGCCCGGCAGGGAGTGGCGAAGGCTGATTTGATATTTGCGGATCTTGGTTTTTGTTCGTCGCAACTGGCAGACCGTCGTCTGGGTCTGAGTTTTCAGGAAAACCAGCCGCTGGACATGAGACTTGACGACAGGCTCGAGCGCACCGCCGCCGACATCGTCAACACCTTCGACGAGAAATCATTAGCCGACATCATCTACAAGTATGGCCAGGACCGAGCCTCCCGGCGCATAGCCCGCTTCATCGTCCGAAACCGTATCGAGCGACGGATAGAGACGACAAGTCAGTTGGTTGCCGTCGTGTGCAAGGCGTCAGGTCAACCCGGTCGCAGCAGAAAGTCCCGAATACATCCGGCCACGAGAACTTTCCAGGCACTGCGAATTGCCGTAAATGACGAACTCGAAGCACTGCAGGAGTTGCTCGCAGCAGGGCCAACACTACTGAAAAAAGGGGGGGTGATTGCGGTGATCAGTTTTCACAGCCTCGAGGACAGGATTGTCAAGACCGATTTCAGGGAAAACGCCGCAAGAGGAATTTATGAAATCCTGACCAAAAAGCCGATAATTGCTTCAAGGGACGAGATTGACCGGAACCCGAGGGCCAGAAGCGCCAAATTGAGAATAGCACGGTGTAAAACAGATTAAAACGGAATTTTGGATATGACCGCGGACGCGAAAGTCGGACTACTGCTTGGGCTCACTTTTATTGTCATCATAGCATTCCTTGTTAACGGTCTGCCGAATTTCTTCCAGACAAGAGAAACTCCCTCCGCCATTGACACGTCCATCCCCGAACCGCAGCCAAACATTGTGATTCCAGCACCGGCAGGCTATGATGCGCAACTGGCCGATGCGCCGCCCTTGCGACAGGTCGACCCGCCGACAGGGGCGACTTCCTTTCAAATCCCCTCTGCAGCCAGTCAGACACCTCCAGCTCCGACCACGAAAACGCCCGAACCTTCGCACAGGATTACGCGATACAAAGTCAGGAAGGGCGAATCCGTCATCAGGATCGCCGCGAAGGTCTACGGACCCGAAATCGGCATAAAATCGGCGACCATCGCGGCCATTGCCAAAGCAAACAAGCTGCCGTCTCCGGACGTGATCCGGATCGGCCAGATACTCGAGATGCCCGATCTTTCCCGAACAGCTCAGCGAAGCGGCCTGTCGCCCATGAAGATTATTGCAAAAGCCAAAGAAGCCGTAACGAACACCTTCAGCAGGAACAAGATCGTCGAGTACACCGTCAAGGACGGCGATTGCCTCTCGATAATTTCCGCCAAACACTTAGGCACATGCAAGCGAGTGGATGAAATACTCAGACTTAACAAGGATCGAATCGACAGCGCCGACGATATTGTTGCGGGCACGGTCCTGAAACTGCCCAGATTATAGAAACCGTCGCGTCCGGCCGGAGATAATGTCTCGATCAAGACTGATTTTCGTTGTATTCCATCTCACCATCGTGCTGATCGGCGCGGTCCACCTGCGGGTCTCGGCCAGCCGCGTCTTCTACCGGTGGCGCAGAGCGCAGGTCGTCCAGGATAATCTCAAGCTGCAATTAGGCGACAAGCAGTTGAAGCTGGAGCATCTGCTGAACCCCAGTGTCATATCGGAACGGATCGAAAAGGAGCCCGACCCCGGCAAATAACGCAGACAATTACATCGACCCATGAAAACAAAACCCCTCATCATTGCTGTCGGTCTGCTGCTCATCATCGTGTTCGGTCTGTTGAGTTGGCGTATATTCTATCTGCAGTATTACTGTGCCGATCTTTACATGGACAAATCCTACGGAGGCACGCATGCACACATTTGCGAGCAGCCGCAGCGAGGGCGAGTGTTGGACTCGAGGGGTCGTGTCCTTGCGGCAAGCAACAAGGTGCTAACCGTTTTCATCGATCCCGGCCAACTGCCTCACTGGGATGACGTTATGGAGACGGCATGTCAACTGCAACCCATACTCGAAATCCCCGCCCCGAAAATCTGCGATATTGTTCATGCAAAGCGCCACTTATCCTACGTTCCGATCAAGACAGGCATCACCGAGCATCAGCGCCGGGCTATTCGCGAATCGCCTCTGGCGGGTGTGGGTATTGAATCCAAATGGGAACGATATACCCCGATGGAGCGACTGACAAGCCACATTGTGGGTTTCGTTGGAGGCGACGACGACCCAAATTCGGCCGATAAGGTCGGTCTTGCCGGAATAGAACGCCGATATGACTCCCTGTTGCGGGGTGTACGGGGTGAAAACGTCCTCGTTGTCGACGCCCGACGATATCCCATCGGCAGCGACCCGCAGCAGACGGTAAAAGTCAAAAACGGCTCGTCGCTTGTGCTCACCATCGACGGCACGATCCAGGAATTCGCACGATCTGCCCTGATGAAACAGTACGCCGATTACCAGGCCGCCGCCGCCGCCGCAATCGTCATGAATCCATGGAACGGCGCGATTCTGGCGATGGTCTCCCTGCCGGACTACAACCCGAGCGAGTTCTCAAAAGCCGATCCCGACACCATGCGGAACCGCGCCTTGACCGATCCGTTCGAGCCGGGCAGCATCTTCAAGCCGATTGTCGCCGCAATTGCCCTTGACGGCGGCTTTGTCGGATACGACGAACAAATCTATTGCGAGAACGGCAACTATGCAAAGTATCGAATCGGCGAATGGGCGGGCCATCGTTTCGGCAATCTTACGCCCAAAGAGATTTTGACCTATTCCAGCAATATCGGCATGGCCAAGATCGGCCGGAAAATGGGACCGAAGCACCTGTACGAAGGCCTTCGCATGTTCGGCTTCGGCGCCAGGACGGGCATAGACCTGCCCGCCGAAAACCCCGGCCTGCTGAAACCCACCGCCGACTGGTCCTCTTATACGGTAACGCGTATCCCCTACGGCCATGAAATCAGCGTAACCGCCATACAGATCATACGGGCTTTCGCCATTCTGGCAAACGGCGGCAGTCCGGTTACGCCGCACCTGGTCCGGGCGGTAATCGACGAACAAGGCGTTGTCAAACAGGTGGCAAAAAAGTCGAACCTGGCGGGCCAACTCATCAAACCCCAAGTGGCCCATTGGATCGTGCGCCAAGCGCTTGCAAACGTTGTTAAGGAAGGAACGGGCCAACAGGCCGCCCTGGAAAAATGGCAGGTCTTCGGCAAGACCGGAACCGCCAACATCGCCGTCAACGGCCGGTATGATACGACAAATTACACCGCGTCATTCGTCGGGGGGGCGCCCGCAGAGAATCCTGCCGTAGTGGTCCTTGTATCGATTCGAAAACCGAATAAGGCCCTCGGCAAGGGGTACAGCGGTGGAAGAGTGGCGGCGCCGGTCTTTCGCGAAATCATGCAGAACACATTGACATACATCGAAAAGAACCGGTTGTAACGTTACTCCGATCTGCGGCCTATATAGCCTGCTTCATTGCAGAACTCGATGATTTTCCTCCCCAGAGGCGCCGCATCCTGAGAGCCGCTCTGGCCCCCTTCGATCACAAGGGCAAAGGATATCGCTCTTTGCGCCGAGTCCTCGGCAAAACCCATAAACCACGCGTTTACAGATATCTGTGTCGAGCCCGTCTTGCCGAACACCTTGACATCCCTTTGATCGAGGTCAGCACCTTCAAACGCCTCAACGCCCGTGCCGTATGTTTCAGTTACCACCGCCCGCATACCGTCCCGCACCACAGCGAGAGTATCCTTTGAAATCCCCAGATCCGCCTGCTCGCTGTTTGATGGATCCGAATCGTTCAAAAACAACCGCGGGCTTTTATATATGCCGCCTCTTGCGATAACCGCTGCGGCGTTGGCGACCTGAAGCACCGTTACCCTGAAGTTATGCTGTCCCACGCCGAACTGTTTCAGATCGCCCCTGCGAAGCGGCCCAAGATC
>QNBS01000125.1 GCA_003644175.1 Planctomycetota bacterium
AAATGAAAAATCCCCTTGTCGTAATAGTTGGGGTCCTGGATGGTTTCCCGAATACGGCTTCGGCTGACCAACAGCTTTCTGGTATTGGTTTCGAGATCGGTAAACCATAGACCGTTTTTATCGGGGGGGCCGCAGATCTCATGGGCGGTTCCCTTGCCATCCCGGCCCAGGACCGCCCAACGTTGCTTCCTCCCGTCAGGATCGGGAATTCCGTACCCGAACTGGGTCGCGTTGATGATGTCCAACCTCGGGCCGATCGCCGCGCTTCCATCGGATGCGAGATCGTACTTGGGACCCGCGTACGCCTTTACCTCCCCGCTCGAAAGGTCGATACGCAGGTGAATTAAAGGTACGCGGTACCTTTTTGGCAACGTAACCTTATTTTCCACAAGCCTTTAGCTCGATTTGCGGCATCAGAAACTTTTTTCGCATCTTTGGCCGACACAACAACAAAATCCGCAATTATCTAAACCGTCGGCAACCCACACTTCCCAATCAACCGCCGTCTCGCGCCTGCCGCAATAGAAAACCTGTCCTGAGCGAAGCCGAACGGATAGTCATTCGTCAATATGGAACATCCCGAAGGGAGTTTACCCGCCGAAGGAGGGCCCGCGGCGGAGTCATTTTCCCCCGCCCGCACCCAATTCACTGCTCATTATTCAATTTTTTTACGTATTGGCGGAAGGCTTCAATGAGGTTTTTGGTGTGTTCTCCGGGTTGGCCGTTGGCGATTGTGGTTCCGTCAAACTCGACGACCGGTACGATGTCCCGGGTCGTAACGGCCAGGAAGAGTTCGTCTGCACCTGCCGCTTCATCTGGCGTTATAACCTGCTTAACCGCCCGCAATCGGGCCTGTTCGGCAATCCGCAGCACCACCGCCCTCGTAATCGACGGCAGGACATCGGGCCCCAACGGGCGGGTAACAAGTTCTTTCGCGGCGGCTCGCACCATAAAAAAAGACGAACCGGCGCCCTCGGTGATCTCGCCGGCGTCATTTACAAGGATCGCCTCGGCGCAGCCCTTCTTCTCGGCGTCCCGGCGCGCAAGTACATTGGCCAGAAGGTTTAACGATTTTATATCGCACCGCTTCCACCGCCAGTCCGGAAACGTCGAAACCGAGATGCCGCCGGCCTTGTCGCCGGCGCCGGCGTCTAATTCGGTAACCGTAAGGAAGAAATTGGGCTTCAAATCGGCAGGCCCACCATGATTCCGGTCCGCCGAGCCGCGGGTGATATGGAAGTAAATCTTTGCATTTGCAATACTTGCATCGTCGAACGCACGCTCGATGCGCCGCCGGATATCGGCGATATCAACGCCGGTGATATCCACCTGGCGAAGGCTCCTGGCAAAGCGCCCCAGGTGTTCCCCCAGGGCGAATATCCGACCGTCGTAACTGCGAACAACTTCGTAAACCCCGTCGCCAAAAAAGGTTCCACGATCCAAATAAATCGGGTCCAGTTTGGCGTAGGGGACAACCCTGTCCTCAATCATGGCTAACTGCATAGCGTTTTCCGTAACCTCAAAAACGGTCTCCATTACCGGCTAAAGGTATATAATGCTCACGAGTGCCAATTCCCGTTTATACGCGGGTAAGTAGCTTTACAACAGTAACTTATAACCCCACTCGCGAGAACTTACTACCCTAAAGGGTATATTCGTCAATATGTTAACGTCCTTTGCAGATTTTGCCCGAAAAAAAATCCCTCAAAAGCCGAATTTGTCTTTACAGGGGCCCTGTGAGTTCTTAAACTCTGTGTTTGACCGGGTTTAGAAAGTGAATAGGAGCATGTAGATGTACGCAGTGATCGAACAGGGTGGAAAACAATACAAGGTTTCGCAGGGCGATGTAATCCGCATCGAGTTGACCGAGGTTGCCCCCGACGCCAGGAGCATTGAACTGAGCAAGGTTCTCTTTGTCAGCGACGGCAAGGAGATCAAGGTCGGTACGCCTTATCTGGACGGCGCCAAGGTTGTCGCCAGCTTCAAGACGATCGCCGAAGACGCCTTGGCCAAAGGCCCGAAACTTTATCCGACGCATCTTCGCAGACGCAAGAACAGCCGACGACGCATGGGTCATCGGCAGAAGTATCTGCAAATCATTATCGACACAATCCAGGCATAAAGAACGGACAGGCGCGCCGGCGGCGCGTCATGTGCGCTTTTTGTGCTGCAAAACACCCCCCGGGAGCGTCGCGCACACCGGTGTCTCAGCCTGCGCGGGGGGCGTGCGCGTGGAGTTTTTTGTTATATCGACCGTCCTCTTTGACGAAACACAATCAAACAGTCTTATGGGGGACTGCTTTTGGTGTTCATTGCGGGGGTCCGATATGGGTGGAACAAAACTTACCGACAAACAGAAAATGGAAATTGCGCTGGATATGCTTGGCGACAAGATGTCGCAGGCCGGAATCCGCAGCAAGTGGGGTATCAGCAGTACCGACGCCTGCAAGGTCAGAGACCAGGCGCTCGAGATGTTTCTTAAAGAAATGGAGCGGTCGAGTAAGGATCTCAATAATCTACGCGCCGGCGTTGCGGATATTAAGAAGCTTGTCCGTGATCATTCCTTAGTGGTCAGCTACTTGAAGAAGAAGATGAAGTTTTAATTTGAAGATAACGAGGCAGTTGTCCATGCCCTCCTTGTCGCTGATGCTGTTCTATAAGGTCGGTCCGACCCCTCGCCGATGGTGGGGTATGCTGATAACTTCCGACGACGGCAAAGAGTTCGGTGTAATTCAGCCGAGTATTCTCGCCTGGCCGCTTTTTTTTTATTTTTGCGCTAAAGTCGTTCCGCAGCCTGCCGATAGGTGCTTTGAACAACATTTTTTTGGGGGTATGTAAGTGGGGGCTTGCGTGAGAAAACCGGATTGCTGTTTCAGAACTATCTGCATAGAAGCATTTTCCGGAGATTGCAGTCAGGCAGGCCCATGTTCCGGTACTATCGGTAATTGCCGGATACGCTGTTATGTGTACACGCGATATGAAAGTATGCTCGCATTTGTATAGGGGGTAATTATGTGCAGTCAAGTCAGGTATTCCGAACAACCAGTTGTCAGTCGCAACCTGATTGTCCCATTGTTTCTGCTCTGTCTTCTGGTCGCCGTTCCGGCAAGCACGTTTGGGCTCACCATTAATGTGCTTGATCCGACCGGGGCGCCGGTAACACAGTTTCGCTGGCTCGTGGAGGAGGACAACACGCACCCGGTAACGCCGGGCGTGGCCGATCCGGCGAGTCTTTCATTCAGCATTCACCTGAGCACTGCAACGGTGATTGCCGCCGGCGACGAATCAAACGCCGCAGACATTAGTGTGGATCCGGGCAAGAGATACGTTGTATCGGTCCTTCCGGATTCAGGGCACAGCAATGGTGGAGGGCTGGTTGCAGCCGGTCAGACGGAAATAACCGTCCGTGTCAATCCACTGCCGATACCGACTGCGCAGATATCGGTCCTGGTCTTCGGCGACAATGCCCCGCTGAACAACGCCCCCGATATGCCGCAGTTCGGAATAGGGGGAAGTGAAGAAGGCCTGGAGGGGTTCAGCATAATTCTGCACGACGCAGCGGGCCAGGTCATGATGGATGCTTTCGCTAATCCCGTGGGCACAACATATCAGACCGATCCCAACGGCCTTTTTATCCTGGATGGAGACGGAAACCCTGTCGTTGATGTCATGGGCGACAGCACAATCCTCACCGACGCCAACGGCGAAGCCTTGATCAAATATCTGGCGCCGAATAAATACGGCGTTGTTGTGGTTCCTCCAACCGGCGAAGGTTGGATTCAGACATCGACCCTCGAGGGCACGCCAACGATCGACGCATGGGTCAAACCCAACGAGCCGCCGTATCTGATAGAATTCGGTCCGCCTTTTCCGCACGCATTTTATGGTTTTGTCAAAGAAAAGACGATCGAACCTTCCGATCCTCCCGATCCAAATGCCGCCACAATTATCGGCACGGCGATCAAGACACACTCGAAAGGCGCCGACGGTTTTGTGGCGTCGCCCGGGCCGCCTATACCAAACTGTTATATAGGACTCAATCAATTAGGGATCGGCTCACAGGAATACGTATATGCCGGGCCCTGCAATTCCGACGGGACATTTACAATTGAAAACGTCCCGCCTGGTACGTACCAGATTGTCATATGGGACCTTTATCTCGACACCATAATTACCTTCCACACGATTACTGTTCCACCGGGAGGCGTAACGGTTGACGCCGGTGAAATAATGGCCCCGCAGTGGTTCGGCCAGTTGGAGGGATACATATTCGATGACCTGGACAGAAACGGCTTCATGGACCCCGGCGAGGCGGGCATCGGCCTTGAAGAGGTTTTATTGCGTTTCAGAGACGGTACGGTTTACCAGGCCGCATCGACCGACCCGACAGGCTACTACCTGTTTCCGGAGGTGTTCCCATTCTTCAAGTATCTGATTGCTGAAGTGGGCTTTGCGCGCCATTATGCCACAGGGGCGACTGTGGTTGTCGATGCAGGCGGCCCGATCCCGCCCGACAACGGCTGGATCATGCCTTCCGACGACAAACGAAACCCGCAGGAACAGGCCGAGGACAATCCCAATACCGGCAACAACCTGTCACGAACAGAAAAAGCCGAATTCTCAGGTGAAATCCTTCTGGAAGCCATGCAACTGTTCGGCGACCAGTCCAACCGCATTGACTGGGGCAAGAACGCTTACGCCGAAGGTGAAAACGGCGGCATTGCCGGAATCGTCTTCTATGCCACCACTCGCGCTGAAAATGACCCAAGACTTGCTGCCGGCGAGGGATGGGAGCCCGGCATTGGCAGAGTGCAGATCGTGCTCTACCGGGACATCGACTGCGACGGAGTAATTGACGACCTGAACGGTGATGGCGTTCCAACACTGGCCGATGTCGACAACTATCCGTTCGGGTGGGCGGATGGCGGATCTATGGGACCTGAGGACGAAAAGCGAAACGGAACCGGAACAACATTCGATCCCGGCGACGCCATTCAGATTACAACAACAGACGCCTGGGACGACAACCTGCCATGCTGCTGTCCGCCGTCCGGTTTCGGCCGTCGCACAGACTGTGCTGAGGGCCAGCAAACATGGAACCAGGTCCGGCCGGGCGTATTCGACGGAGGATGGGCTATCGTATCATACTTCCCCGGCGGAATGGCTTCCGGAAGCAGCGAAGTCCAGGGATTGCCCAGTGGAGCATATTATATTGTAGAAGCCGTCGCTCCTCCGGGCCTCGAACACGCCAAGGAAGAGGACAAGAACGTGGACTTCGGCGACACCTTCACCCCAGGCCTGGAACTTATTCCACCGCCGGCTGTGGGCGATCTGCATCTTGTGCCCGATGAGTTGACGCTCTTTCCCGGAATCGCAGCGCCGTATGCAGGCCAGTGGCGACCTCTGCCCGACAGAAAACATGTTTACGTATCGGACGGCTTCAATGCCGCTGCCGAGTTTTTCATGTTCAGCTATGTGCCGAAAGCCGCCAGAGTCGTCGGGCTTGCAACGGACGACCTGACCGCCTCCTTTGATCCAACCAGTCCGACTTTCGGTGAAAAATTCTCTCCGCCGTGGCTGCCGATCGCCTTTCGCGATTTCAACGGGAAAGAGATATGCAGAGTCTACACGGACGAGTTCGGCGCTTATAACGCTTTGGTTCCTTCCACTTACAACATTAACCTGCCCACTCCGACAGGCGTGGGGCCAAAAATGCTGACCGTCTGCATCAACGATCCCGGTCCCGTCCCCGATCCTCTGAATCCCGGGCGAATGATCGCCGATCCTCATTACAAGACTCAGTGGGCGCCGCAGTGCTACAACTTTGATTTCTGGCCCGGCAAGATAACATATCTTGATACCCCCGTAATCCCGGTCGGGGCTTTTGTGGGTGAGCAGGAGTACCCGCTGGATTGTGAATTCCCCGACGGAACGCCATTGATCTACTCCGTCATGGGACCCGCCGGCGGCCCTTACGTTTCTTCGGCGGGTCAGACGATCACGATCAAATCCGTGGGCGATATGCTCGTGCCAAATCCCCAATTCAGTTCAGCGATACCGTCAAGTGAGGCGCTTATCGTTCGTGATTACGGTTTTGGAACGGTCCCCGGAAAAGTCATGTTAGGCTGTTATGAATTAATAGACGTAGTCTGGGGCGAAGATGTAATCACCGCGACAATTCCCGATGATGTGCCCGAATCGGCGCAGCTTGTCGTCTGGAGAGGCGACAACCAGCTCTACAGCCCGATTGGGGTAACAATGACTGTAGGCGGTGCTGCGCCTGTCATTCACGTCAGAGCAGGAGAATCCATTCAGGATGCCATCGACGGCGCTCCTTTACATGCTTTGATCCTTGTGGACCCGGGCGTCTACAATGAAATGGTAATTGTCTGGAAAAATATCAAACTTCAGGGTTCCGGCGCTTTCTCAACGACAATCAATGCTTCGCCTTTCATGCCGACCACCAAGCTGGATTCATGGAGAACCAGGATCAGTGAACTCGTCGGCGCCGGCGACATCGATCTGCTGAGCGATCAGGAGCCGGACTTTAGATTCGAAGAAGGCGCAGCCGTAACCGTTGTCGCAAAGAAGGGCGAATTCGGCGAGGGCAACCCGGCGGGTCGCATCGACGGTTTCATCGTCACGGCCGGCACCACCGGGGGCGGCGGTATATTCGTAAACGCCTTTGCGGGAAAACTCGAGATAAGCAACAACCGCGTGATCGGCAACCTCGGCAACCTCGGCGGCGGAATACGAATAGGCCACAGACTTACCGAAGACGACGCCGACAATGACGAAGTATTCATTCATCATAACCACGTCACACAGAATACGGGCCTACAGGGCGGCGGCGGCATAAGCATCTTCAAAAACGCCCACGGCTATCATATCGACCACAACTTCATTTGCGGCAACTTCACAAACATTTTCGGAGGAGGCGTCAGTCACGATGGCTTGAGCCACGGCGGCAAGATCACCGGCAACTGCAT